>CAYXEY010000240.1:0-212 GCA_964464105.1 uncultured Planctomycetaceae bacterium | reverse complement strand
GGTGAACGGGTCGCCGACCATCGGTGTGCGGTTCACGCGGTCTGAGGGACACACGTAGGCCTTGATGATTCCGCCGGTGCCACCGCCGGTGTTGTTGTTGGATCCGACGCCCGGGGCAATGTACTTGTTGAAGGGGCGCACTTCCGTGGGGATCTTGTACCAGTCGCCATTGGGGTACTGCGGCGTAACCAGCGGAGCCGAGAACCCGCCAT
>CAYXEY010000239.1:0-7870 GCA_964464105.1 uncultured Planctomycetaceae bacterium | reverse complement strand
ACGCCCCCGCGGGTCAAACTAAGACGCGCCGGCTGCACGAATCGCGTCGAAGAGTGATAAGACCTCTTCACATTCCAACCCTGCTTGTTCTCGGTTCGCCGACTCCGGGGACCGCCGTTGGGCCGTGGCCTAGCATACCATTCCGGCGGGTGCCATGTTCTCTCCTACCATGACCGATCTCCATCCCAGACTCGCCACCGCCCTCGCCGGCCGCCTTCCGGAAGGGCCAGTCGCTGGGGACGGCGGTGCGGTCTTAGGACGCGATGATCGTCCGGCCGCTGGTGGCACCGAGTACCTCCGCGCCGAAGTGCTGGCCATGGGCTACGCCGCCCTCGGCGACCTCGACCGGGCGTTCGCCTCGCTGCAGAAGGCCTTTGACGCCCACTCGGCCGGGCTCATCTACCTCCACCTCGACCCGGGCTACGGGCCGCTGCGGAAGGACCCGCGGTACGCGGAGCTGGTCCGGAGGATTGGGTTAAGGTAGCGGGCCTCGATATCACCCTAGCGAAGGCCAGGGTCCGCGAAGCTGAGTGGAGAGCGCCATTCCAGTTCGTTCGTCAGCCCGGAGCCGGGGACAAGATCAGGATGGAGAAACGAGGCAGCGCCACCTACAAGACCGCAGCAAGCTCCTCGATCAGTCGTTTCACGGTGAGTAGCTTGCCTGCCGCGACGTTCTCACGGTAGGCATTCTGAATGATGCTGGCGGGAACAAAGACAACCAATCCCGCTCCTTCCATGCTTGCCAAGGTGTCGCGCGTGAGGTCTTCATCCACTGTCAGCAAGTACTTTTGCGGTATCCTGTCCGCTTCCTTCAGCACCTGCCCCCACCGCTCGCGGACCGTGGACTTACAGGCCACCATCCGTAGACGATTCGCCGGAAATGTGGGCTCGTGGTAAGCCTTGCCGCCGGGGACAACGAAGTCCGGCGTTTCTCCATTTTCAGTAACCAACTGTGGCGTGTAGGGAATCTTCTCGCGGTCCAACAAGAACCCTAAGTGATTCTGCAGACTATATCCCCGCCGTGCCTTCCTCGACTGCTGGATGCGAAGCGCCCAAGAAAGTATGTCATCAAGCTCGGCTGGACCGGATGTCAGAATGGAAGAGAGACTCCTCGTCCCGACCTCTCGCTCAATCTCAAAATACAGTGCTGACTCCGCATCTAGTCCACCCACAATGAATCGATCGGCATCCACATGGCTCCCCCACACAGCCGTGGCAATCTCACGTGCCGCCTGGGCCATCTGCTTCGTTGGCGGTAGCGTCATCTCCCGCACTGCATGTACGAAGAGCGAGTGCGCTCGAACGACCTTCAACAGCTCCCCGCCATCCTCGAGAGGCAGGATAGCCTGAACCCAATCCCTTCGATCCCGTTGCGATAATGCGGGGGAAGGAGCAACTATCATTCTCCTGGCAGCCCTGTGGTCTCCTACAGCGAGCAATTGCTCAAGCCGACGTTCCATACTTGTGCCTGTGCGTGCCAAGGCGCCATGGAGGTCCCCAGACCCTGAGTCCCGAAACAAAACCAGGAGGTCACCGGGTCTGGCGATATCTACCAAGCCCGGAAGCCGGTAGTACATTCGGTACTCAGAGCGTGCCGGGTGGCCTTCACGTGCATCGTACAGGGTGAAGGATCCGTCGAGGGTGATCGGGCCTGCATCCGGCTCCACGTACGCGAGAATGCTGAGTGCACCCTTCGTCGTGCCGTGCGGGAACCCGAGCCCAGTGCGGAGGGTCCCAGCGTTCAGCTCATGCTGGTTGGATGCACCTGGGACAACCTCAACCGACGCCAGGCGCTTCACCGCGAAATGGGTCATGGTGCCCTCAATCGGGCAGTCGAGGCATGTTGTTGGGGGGAGGCCACAGAGGAATACCTAGGCAAGAGTTCTCCGGAGCGACTGACGGATTCGGTGAACCAAGCGGGACAGCCGTTTCTCGTCAGTTTCACACTCCCAGACCGTGAAGACGCGCCAGCCAAGCGCCTCAAGCTTGACCTCAGTTTTCTCATCCCGCTCGATGTTGGACGTGATCTTTGCCCGCCAGAAGTCTCGTCGGACTTTCGGCCACACTGAATTGCTGCAGCCATGGTGGTGCCAGAAGCAACCATGTATAAAGACCACTGCCTTGTGCCTGGGGAATACCAGATCAGGTGTGCCTGGCAGGTCTCGCCGGTGGACCCGAAAGCGCAGGCCCTGCCGGTGGATGTAGGATCTGACGAGGAGCTCCGGCTTCGTGTCCCGGGCCCGGATCGCCGCCATGTTGCGGCTCCTCGCGGGGGAGACTTGCGTCCTAGGCAGCAAGTTCCCCAAGTGGAAGTTCCGCCTGATTTGGGTCTACCCGGTTTGGTGGGAAGTCTGCGGGTCGCATAATCCTTGGAACCATGATCTCGGCAATCGCCCGCACCAGCGGGACAACAACCGCATTCCCGAACTGCCGGTAGGCCTGAGTGTCTGAGACCACAATGGGCATCCGCTTCTCGCCCGGAGCATCGAACCCCATCAGCCTGGCGCATTCCCGCGGCGTCAACCGTCTTGGATTGGCCCTGGGCTGGGCAATCAGGATCTCGCTGCCGTCCTTGTGGTAGCGCGCAGACAAGGTGCGTGCCACGTCGTGCTCGGAAAACACCGAGCAACCGAAACCGTTGCCCTTCAGCCTGTGTTTCTCGGCATACCCCTGCAGATAGCCCCAGAGGTGGTCACTCAAGGTGTAGCGGGGGCTGACGACGGTCCTTCCCCCGACTGACAAGGTGAACGGATCCTCCGGCTCCTCGTCTGGACGGTGCAGGATTTCCCCCAGGGTTGGTGCCACGGCGGGGCGCCTGAGCTGGGAAAAATCAAACTCGACCGGCGCGCGGAACCCGGCGATGAAGACTCGCTCTCGATGCTGAGGGACCCAAGCTCTGGCATCGATCACACGGTCGAAGACCGTGTAGCCAAGTTCTTCGAGCGCACCGATGATCACCTGAAAAGTCCGCTTTCCATCATGACTGCGGAGGTTCTTGACGTTCTCAAGGAGAAAAGCACTGGGCTGCTTCGCCGCGAGAATGCGAACAAGGTTGAAGAAGAGGGTTCCCTGAGTCTTGTCGAGGAAGCCATGCGCCCGTCCAAGACTGTTCTTCTTCGAGACGCCGGCCAGACTAAACGGCTGACAGGGAAACCCCGCTAACAGGAGGTCGTGGGCTGGGACATCCTCGGGCTCGATCTTGGTGATGTCCCCCCCGATTTCATCCTCGTCAGGGAAGCTCGCTTTGTAGGTCTTCCGGGCGTACTTATCCCACTCCGAGGTGAAGACGCATCGGCCATTTTGGGACTCAAAGCCACGGCGCAGGCCACCGATCCCCGCGAACAGATCTACAAACGTGAAATCGGGAGTTTTCGGCCGTTCATCGCGGGTCAGAAGATGTTGGAGGGCAACGATGTACGCAGCCCTGGGTGTCGACCGGGATGCCAACCACCACCGGATGGTCTTTGACTTGACCCCCAACGCGCTGGCCAAGTCCTCTTGGCTGTAGTAACCGAGGGCCGCGCGCAGCAGTCTGATTTGCGGTGTTTCTTCGGAGGGAGACATGTAGAACATTATGTCCTACCTGCCTCCCAGAGTCAAGGCTGATCAGTCGCTCAGGCGGGCACGGGGCGCCTCATATTCCCTCGCGGCGGCGGGTCGCCACCATCTGGGCAGCCATCCCCAAGCAGACCGATCAGCCGGCACACCTATCCAGAACCTCATCCGCTTCGGCATCCCCTAGCGCCTCGAAAAGCACACCACCCCCTTCACGATTCAACGCTTTCATCACACTTCGGAAGGCCTCGTCGTTCGCGGTAATCGGCGCCATACGCCGCATGGCACGCAGGATCGCCTGAGCGAGTGGGCGCCGTGCTGCAGTTCCAGGGCGCTCAACGAATTGCATCCGGATGTCCGCCCGCTTGAGCATCAACCGCAGCGCCCCCTCTGGGTCGCGAGGATCGGCGATTGTCGCGATCTGCATGTTCCACCACAAACGCGAGATGGCGTTGTCGTCGCGAGTTCCTGTAAGCCCACGAGCGAACATATGCGAAAGGACTGCCTTACTGAGGTCATCTCCTGCGAGCCCCGCCAACCAGCGCGCCCTACTGTAGGACAGGCATTCGATATGTGTGAGTCTCGTCCAAACGCGCTCCTCACACGCCAGCGCAGGAGTCATCCCCCGCAGCGCACGAAACACGATAAGCGAATTCTCCATGTCGGCTTCGGCGGTCCGCTGACTGCCATCCATGCCAGCGAGCGCGACGAGGTCCACTTGAACTGCACTGGATTCAATCGCCCAACCGTTACTCCGCTCAAGATCGAGGAAGTCAAGATCAGTGTAACGATGCGCGTTCCTGGCTACGTCCTGGCGCAATTCCTCGAGCTTCGCCTCGGACAGGAACTTCAATGGAGTGACGCTCATGTCTCACCATCCGATACCAACTGTGCCAAGGCCCGTGCCGGGCTGTCAAGCAGAGCCTGCGCGGTCTCCAGAATGGACATGCCTTGTGCGAGTTCGATTCCTCTGGCATCACACTTGGCAATAAAAGGTATCTTCCACCTATAGTCGGCGTATTGGTCCGGTCCGGCCCGCAAGAGATCAAGGACCTCCATGATCGCTGGCAGGTATACAGCGTTCATGACCACAGGCTGCCCCCGCGACTGACCTCGCAATAACGTGATCGCCTCGAACGTGGACGGCGCAACGACAATTCCAATACGATCGCCCTCCGGATCGATTGAGATCTGTCCTTCCGCAACGAGCGACGACTTGCGAAGCTCGAAGACACTTTCGAGTGGTGCCAACTTGGCTTGGCCGATGCTCATGATTCGCTCTGGGCCAACGGCCACAACGTCACCACAAGCCAAGCTCACAGGGGGCTCGAATTCCACATGAATCGTCCCCGGATCCCAAGACTCCAGCGGCTTTTCAAGCCAGATCAGCGGCCGTAGCGTCACACGGTTCAGGAGGCTCCCCGGCGTGAAATCAGAGCGACCACTCGGCCACGACAATCGCAATAGTTCTGTGTAGTAGGTGTCGTTACAGCGCACGAAGCATCCGACACTCGCCTCACCCCGCAGCACCAGATCCCTGATCGCGGGCTCTGTGAGCGTAATCTCGTGATCGAGTGAGAGCGCCCCGGTTTGTGGAGTCTCGACCGCCGTGAACGCCACGCCGAACTCACCGCTCAAGAAATCGCCGGTCTCTTGACTCAGCACCGGGTGCGGAAACCTCGTGGCCTCAGTGATCCGCATGATGCACCTCCGGCATTCCTTCAGCGACGGCGATCACTTCAATCGGCCCGTCGTAAGCTTGCTCGAAGGCGACGACAGCACAATTTCGCTGACCCGCATTGACCGTCAGGAGGAGGTCGCCGTTATCAACATTCCCGATATCACTATGCCTGACTCGGAGCGCTTCCGGTACATCCACCCCCGTTGCTTGCAGCGTGAGTCGGATCAGGCCATCGATATCGGAGCTAAAGAAGAGAGTTCTCGACTGGGCACTTTCGCCCGGATTGCGTCGAATCAGGTTCCTGACTTCTCGGAGCTGAATAGCTCTATGGGTGCCCCTCGTTCCGGGACCGCCGGAACCTGAACCGGGACGAGGACCGGTACCGCCCCCGTCCCCCCCTCCCTCCCCGGTACCACGCCTGCCCCCCTCTTCGCCAGCGATCGGGACAGTTGTCGTCCTTCGACGCTTCCTCACGACGGGGGGGACGAACAGGTACTTCTCCGGATCATGCTCCGCATTGGGATCAGGTGGTGTATCCGCCCGGCCCGGGTCGGCGAAGAAACGACCAAGCTCATCCAGGATGACGGCATCCAGCTGTTCAGCGCCCGTACTCGCCTTGATCGTTTCTCGCAGCGTCTTTCCAAGCTTTCGCATCGCACCTCCTGCGATCCCGCGCTTGGTCGGATCTGCGATGCGCTGCTCAGAAAAGTTGTCGTGCGCTGGATTCTCAAGTCGCTTCAGCAACCGCCCGGCGGCATCGCCCGCTGGCTCCACCAAAGCGACGAAGTCTCGCGAGCCGGGGAATCGCTGCAATGGATGCCCGAAGTGCCGGAGATTATCGGTAATGAGCATCCCATTGCGGACGAAGCCTATTCGCCTTGGCATTCCTTCTTCGATCAGGACGCGGGCCTTCATGTCGCCCAGACCATCGAGAGTCAGGAGGTGCTCTTCTGCATTCGGTGAGACCAGGCACCTGTAGAGCTGTCCAGCGAACTCGAGGTCCAGTAGGTGTCCGGAGTTTTCTGCCGCGCGCCGAATCTCCTCGTTCTCAAGCAAGGCCTCGAGGGTGTTCCTGTTGATCAGAAACTTGCCGTTGCCCACCTCGAAGACCATCTCTTCCCTGTAGATCGCCGCGAAGAAATTCGTTACAAGCGAGGACGTCATGTGTTCCGCCCAATCCGACGAGTCGCGGAACCCCATACAGAAGATGGAGGTCCCCCTCTCACGGCGTCCCATCCATCCTGGCACAGATCCCGGGCTCGTTACAGCGGCGAAACCATTCGGGTCGCCCCAATACCCGGTGGCGCGGCGCTTCTCGCCTTCCTCATCGACGTGCGAAACAAGCTTCACCTTACCCTGGGCAGCAAACGAGTCGTGGCCCGATCTATCCTGGTAAAGGGTCGAGTAAAGCACCATCTGCAAGTCGGAGACTGCGAACGAGGCGTTCTTCCCAATGCCGAACGATCCCCCGGAGGTCTCGCTCTCCTTTGCGCTGACACCGGTCGCCTTCAACAATGCGTGGAAAGGAGTTCCTGGTTCATCGGGCGGACCGACGAGGCCTTTCGTGTTATAGTCGGCGATTTCCAGGATCGGGATGTCAGGGCGGTTCGCCACCGTGATGGCGTTCGAAAAGAATTCTTTCTCCTTTTCCTGCCCTGCTCCCGAGGCGCAGGCCTTCAGAGCCTTCACCAATTGCCCGTGCGCAGGGAAGTCCTGATGCGCAATTCTGGAGACGTTGAAGGTCATCCGAACAGGTAAGCCAGCTTCGGCATCGCGCGAATTCTGGCCGGCCTCGCGCGCACAACTTGCGTAGGGGGCGTCCCGGAAGGTTTCGATGCCTGCGTCGGCAAGTCCTTCTCTCTCCCCGGCTTCATTCTTCAAGAACTCGAGTCTTGGAACAGTCATCGATGTCTCCAGCTCAAGGGCATCTCGAGGGGCACCTGCATTCTCAGGGCTGGCAGCCAGCTAGTAGAGCGAAAACTCAGACTCGCCGGCCGCGCCAGGGCTCCCGAACCGAGCCTTGACAGTTTCCAACTCCTTCTGAAGCGCGCGGAGAATCTTTCGCACGTCTTCCTCGGCGTAGTCGTATGCCGACCTGTTGGAGAGGTTGCCGATCAGTCGCATGTCACGAATCGCACGATTCACTCGCTTGTTTGCGAGTTCGATGAACTTCGCCCTTCGATCTCGAGCCATCCTCGTCCCCTCCAACGCAGGAACATGCGTGTCGCCAAACCTAGCGCTTAACTACACCATGAGCCAGTACATTGTCAAGATATATCGTGATGGCATAGTACTCATATCAATTAGTATCACGATAGTATTCGCCACCTAGCTCCGTAGCATAGGTTTGATTGCATTGATACAACCTAGCTTTCTGGTTGGGCGCGTGATTGCCGTAAAGTGTTGTCAATAGATGGCTTGAACCAGTGTCCGGTGGGATGCATTGTCCCTTCAGTTCCCCACATGGACATTTGGCCGACGTGCCTCCAAGCTAAATACGCGGCCGGAGGCCTTCGAGCGAGGGGGGGGGGGGGGGGGGGGGGCCGGGGGGGGGGGGGTGTGGTGGTAGGCCAGAGTGAAACACCGGGGGGGCAATTGGTGGGTTAGACGCCCGTGGCTGAAAGCCAGCTATTC
>CAYXEY010000238.1:0-7876 GCA_964464105.1 uncultured Planctomycetaceae bacterium | reverse complement strand
TTCAGGATTGAATGGATGGGTTGGCCCGGAGGGGTCGCCCCACCAACAGTAATTGGCCGCTGAAGGGTTGCCCGGGAAGGGATCGTTGACCGCCACGCCGACGCCGTTGCCGGCAAAGGTATTCGGCATGAACTCAGCGGCTGCGTCAAAGTACCCTGCATTGAATGTTGAACCGGTCTGCAGCCCGATGTTATTGTCGAGGAATTCGCAGTTTCGGGCCCCCCAGCGGCCAAAGGTGTTGGCCGTGCCTGCAACATCGTTCTCTCTAAACACACTGTCGATGACGGTGACATCAGATTCATCAGAGCCCACGCCAAATCGCGCCCCGCGGACGGTCACGTTCTGCACGCGCTGCGCGGCAACCTGAAAGAACTCGATTCCGTTCCAGGACTGGGCAGCGTTGGCGCGTTCGAGCACGATCGGCTGGGCAGGCGTGCCGGTCAGGCGAATGTCATTGCGGAAGATCGCGCCGCCGAACTCTCCAAATCGAATGTTGACGCCGGGAAGGACCGTCAGGAATCCGCCCGATTGGGCAGTCTGGTCGACATGGTAGGGAAGACCGAGATTCGGCCAGGTAAGCAGGTTGCCGGAGTCAAATGCGCGTGCATTGATTTCGTTGAGGGTGTTGCCCGTCACGGGCAGGACGCTGTCCTGTGTGAGACCGGCGGCCAGTGTCGTGAACTCAACGGGCCAGCGATTGCCTTGAATGACTGTATTGGGGCCGATGTGAAAATTCGCGCCGGAGAGTTGCAAGCCCCCCGTCGCGGTACTATTGGTCGCCGTCACGTGATCGATGAACATCGGCTGTGCGCCGGCGTCCTTTTCAATTTCAAGAGGAACCCCGTCAACGGTCACATTGTGCAGATAAGCGTAGCCCGCCACCCGGGCCTTGCCGCCAACGAAATGCGTATCGACGACGCCGACATTGCTGACAGCGGAGAGTTCGCCGCCATTGAAAGAGCAGCGCTCGATTCGAAAGGTCAACCCCTGCGGCGTTGATCCGTCGGGATCCTGGGCCTGAAGCGGGGCGGCGGCGATGACGCCGCCGGATGGAATCGTGCAATCCGCGGCGATGAGCGTGCCGCCGTATTTGAATTGGATTCGAGCGGCAATTGTGGCGAAGTTCAAGTCAAGCGTCCCGCCGAGGACTTCGATCGGCGGCTCAATGATTGAGACATTCGTGCTTGTAAAGGTAATCGGGGCCGCTCGCGTTCCATGGGCGATCATCTCGCCGGAGATCACCAACTGCGGACCCCCGTCGACGACTTGAATGGCGACGCCCGGCTCGACAATGACCGTCCCGCCGGCGGGAATCGTGAGCTGCGCGCACACCACATAGGGGCTGTTGGCCGCCGTCCAGGTCACCGTTTGGCCCGGCTGCGGCAGCGGAATTCCGCAGGGCACCGAGACGTTCGCGGCGATCGCCAGTGAATCGACCTTCATGACCACGCCGCTGCTGGGGAAATTGCTGACGGCAGAATCCCACTGTCGCAGGGCAATGCGCCCGGGGCCGGGGATCGTCGCCTGCATCTGCTGCCAGACGTTGTTGGTGCCGAATTCCGCGATGAGCACCGTGAAGTCGCCGACGGATGTCGCCGTGCTGCCCGTGCTGGTGCCGCCGCTGGGCGAATAGCGCACCTGGATCGTCTGGTCGCCGAGTTGCGGTGGATTGCCCAGCAGGAAAAACGACAATTCGTCGCCGGCGGCCTGATTGGGAATCGCCGGCAGGATCGCCCAGTTGCTCAGTGTGTGCGATCCGGTGAAGGGGACGGTCATCGAACTCGCCGTGTAGAGACAGCTTGCCCCTGCCTGCGCGGTCTGGCCCATCAGTGCGCCGTCGATCCACCCTGCGTTTTCAATGTGACTGGTGCTCTGATTTCTGAAGATCCAGCCTTCAGCCACGCGATTGGCCGGGCCATTCGCGGTTTGAGTTCCGTTGTTGTCAAACGACTGTGTGTAATTGCCGGCACCGCGAGCAGGGGCGGCATTGTGCGCCGATACACAAAGCGCCGTGAAGACAAAGACGAAACGTGTCATGGCACCCATGCTGTTCATCACATTCTCCAATGTAAACTGACGGCACCGTCCACGGGGTGGCTGCCGATTGGGCTGCCTGTGGGCCTGGCCTTGTTCAGACCGTCACGCCACGGGACTCGGGGTGGCGCAGCAAACGGCTCGGGACCGATGCATGCCCGCAATCGCCTGAAAACGGGGTCTCGTTTCAACGGCTCGTTGGGTCGGCCTTGGCAGAAGCTGACAACGGTGTGTTCAAATGCAGGCCAATTACCTGGGCGAGCCGCGTCCGGGGGTGCATGCCCCGGACTCCATCAAGCCATGCGTCATGTCGTGGCTGCAACTGTCAAATCTTGACGGTCTTTCCCAAAGTTCTTGTTTTTCGGGTTGCGACGGAGATTCGGATGTAGCCAGCTTGATGGTTCAAGGTGAATTGGGCGGCAGAATCTGGAAGGGGGGACAGCCCTGCAGGCCCAGACCGGACCGTCTGCGCTCACAGATTCGCGATCAGTGGCAGTATCTTGAGCGAATGTCCGCAGACCAGGCGCGTTGCTGAGCGATGAAGAGCGGTATGAGGGCAAAGAACATGATCGGCCTTTTTTTGTCGGTCCCTCCGGCGTGCCCGTGTGGCTGAGTGCAGCTGCCCGCTCGATGGAGATAATATGACGAATCACCCTATGACCGGTGCGGCGTCGGCGCATTGCATCACGTCATCCAATGTGATTTCGAGCAGGTTGGCTGTTCTTGCCGCATCGCCGCCTGTGTGGTGAAAAACAGCTCGGATGATCAATTGAGTCATTTGTTCAAGCGTGACCCTGCCGAGAGGAATCGATAAGTGAAGTTCTTCAGAGTTGCCTGACGCTACCACATCGGCTGGCGGACAATACTCATGAAGGGGATGCGGCGAACACACGGCTTCGCCCGCTCGGCGAGTTGACGTCCGACCAGGCGAGGTCACGACGGGTGAATCCGCCGGTGAGGCGGCGATCAGAAGGTCGTCGATTTGAATCGCGCGTCCGCCACAACGAAGCAAGGCTCGCTCCATGACAGCGCCCAATTCGCGTAAGTTGCCGGGCCAGTCGAATTGGACCAGTTGCTTGAGCATGTCGTCTGAAACCTCGGGCACGGCCAAGCCTCTTCGGCTGGCGTGCTTGACGAGGAAATGCCGGGCAAGCACCGGGATATCGTCGGACCGCTGGCGCAAGGGAGGCAGGCGCAGCTCAAGCACCCGAAGCCGGTGATAGAGTCCCGCGCTGAATCCACCCGATTTGACCATGGCGCCCAAATCGCGACTGGTTGCTGCGATGAACTGCAAATCTGTGGGACGACCGATGCGACCGTCGCCGGCCTGAATAGACCGTTCTTCCAGCAGAGCCAGTAAGTGGTCCTGAATGGCAGGCGACAAAGCTGCGACTTCGTCCAGAAAGACAGTTCCTCCCTGTGCCAGCTCCAGCATTCCCTTTTCCGCAGTGCGCGGCGTTACATCCATTGCGCCCGCATCATTTCGTAAGCCAAGGTATTCGGTTTCAAACTGCCGCGTGGTCAATGTTCCGCAATGGACGACGACACAAGGAGCCGACTTTCGCGGGCCCTCGTTGTGCAGGATCCTGGCGACAAGCGTCTTTCCCGTGCCGGTCTCGCCGGTAATCAGGATGGGTTGAGGGTGTTCTCTATCAAGCTCAGCGGCATTGATTACTGCGGAAATCTGTCTCTTGATGGCACGACTCGCAGAGGACACCCCCACGAATTGATCGAAGGTGCCTGCGGCGACCTGCTGGCGACCCGCGCATTGGAGCCGATCGATGGCCTTCGCGTGGTTGCAGGCGCGGGCCACCAGCAGAACCAGTTCGCGAAGCTCCACGGGTTTGGTGAGGTAGTCGTAAGCGCCGTCGCGCACGGCGTCGAGGGCGGTTTGTCGGGAGCCGTGGGCCGTCATCAGGACCAACAGGGCGCGCGGAGAAATCTTGCGGACCCTCCGAAGCAATTCCATGCCGTCAATCCCGGGCAGCCGCAGATCGGTGAGGATCAGGTCCGGGGCGAGCAATGCAGCGAGCTGTTCCGCGGATTCAGCGGATGCAGTGTCAAACAGCTCGTGGCCCTCGGCGCGAAGGCGATCGACGATGTTCTTTCGGAGGATCGCCTCATCTTCCACGACGAGGATACGCGACATGGTACTAGTTCCTTTCCTACGCAATCTCGACGGCGGCGCTTACTCGTTCGGCCCGTTTCGAGGCCGTGACAGGACCGCCACCGCTTTTCTTCGCGTCTGCTGAAATGGGAAGCCGGAGCCGGAAAGTTGCACCGGTGTGGACGCTATCAACGAGTTGAAGCGTTCCTCCCACTGACTGCGCAACCCGGCGGGCCCAGGCGAGGCCGACACCCGTTCCACCGGCACGGGTCGTAAAAAACAGGTCAAAGATGTGAGGCACCGTTGCGGTCGGGACACCGCGGCCGCTGTCCGCAACGTCCAGCTCGACAAAGCCGATTGCGCTCTTCGATTTCAAGTAAACCTGGCCGCCCGTCGGCGTGTGATCAAGGGCGTTCGATAGCAGCTCGATGAGAATGGATGCAATTTCATCCCTGTCCGCGGTGATCAGGATCGACTTCGGGTCGATTTCCAGGTTTACCCTTATTCCTTTTTGCTCAAACCTCGGCGACATTTCGTGAACGACTTCCCGAATAATCGGCGCAAACTCAATCAATGCGCGATCGTTCTCGGGCAGGCTCGCAAACGTCAGCAGGCGGCGCACGCGTCGACTCAGGCGGTTGCATTCGGCCAGAACATCCTCCGCGCGACTGCGTGCATCCGCATCCATGCGGCCCATTTCCAGCATGAACTCCGTCGAGCTGGAAATGGCCGCCAGGGGGTTTTGAATGCCGTGTGCGACGCCGGTGCAGACCTCGCCGATCGCGGCCAGTCGCTCCTTTCGCTCCGCCTCTGCGCGGCGCTCCGATTCCTGGAGTTTTCGATCCGTCGCGTTCAGTCGCATTGAGTACCAGACAACGATTCCCAGCGTTCCCACAAGGAGTGCGGCCAGCACACGTTCAAGCGTTTTCTGCGAGTCTATAAACTGGGCGTGATTGAGGTGAGACGTCGCCGATTGCGACAATATCGATTCCTGTTCGCCGAACAGCAGGCGAAGCGCTCGGAGCCTTTGACGCTCAAGGGCTGCCCATTCAGGTTGCGATGCGGACGGCGACGTTTCTCCGTGCATTCCAGCTTCGCGCATGAGTTGTTCGGAGCCGGTGCTCAGTGCGGCGATCTGCTTCCAAAATTCCTCCATTCGCCCACCGCGCAATCGGGTTCGGGACTTGAGCGCGCCGAGTTCGCGCGTCAGTCGATCGACGGCCGCGCGCGACTCAGTTAATTTCGCTGGGTCTGCAATCCCAAGGTTGGGAATCGAATACTGACTTAAAACATCGCTAAGTGCTGCGATATCGCGCTGTTTGGCATCCAGCATGGCAGTGTGATTCAGCAATTCACGCAGTGCCGACTTGGTCCGGTGGTGAAGCCAGATCCCGGACATTATCACCAGTGCATCAATTCCGGCGAGCAGAATGTACAAATGATGAGAGCGAATCCTGCGCATGTTTCCGATTCCCCGACACGATCCGGGAATTCAATCCCCGGACAGTGCATCACGGCCTGCATTTGCCGCACGGCGCACACCCGGCATCAAACCCCGGCGCAGTGCCGGCGATCTCTTTCATGGGCTGCGTTGCTGTCCTGACTTTCTCACAGTCACTCCGGTGGATGGTCGCGGCGGCCTCGTCCAGCACATAGCTGCCTTCGGTGCTGGGTGTAAGCGACTGCCAGATGCCACGCTGGTTCGAGCGTGCTTCGCCTTGCGCGGCAAGAAATTGCTCGGCGAATTTTCGATTCCCTCGCCGGAGCTTTGCGAATGCCAGCCCTTCGCGGAGCAGGCGTTCATTGATAAACGTGTCGTTGGCATAGACGTACGCGAGCAGCCGCTCTTTACCATCGGTGCGTTCATCATCGAATATCAGCCGCACTCCCTCGTCGGCAATCCATCGCGTCAACGTGCCGCGCGACTTCTCCGCGTTGGGTTCATCGTCGTACGGAAGCCGAAGTCCGGCGAACTCCACGACTCGGCCGTCCTTTAGTTTCAGATGATCGCCGCTCAATCGCCTGACTTCCCCGCCGCTGTGAAAGGGGTCAACATCCATGTTGTCGCTGCGCAGCGCCATCACCAGGCTTGCACCGATCACAACCGCCGCGGCGCCGCACACCATCAACCAGCGCATTCTTGTTCCAAATCGATTCATTGCCTGCTCACTTGTGATGATCCAGTTTTTCCCATAGCTCCAACATCTTGGGGTTGTCGATCATCGAAGTCGGAAGCGTCATGTCATTGTCCAAAAAGTCATGCACTCCGCTGACATACTTCGCGTGGCCGTCTGAATAGACGACATTGACGCCGGACTTGTGGCCGTTTTCGATGTAGTCGGGCGTATGAAATAGGTCGGCGTAAATGGCCTGGGATGCCGGCAGGCGCGTGACGTCCAACCCCGAAATCAGGGGGCGGCGCCCAAACCCCGCACGCGTGTCCAGAAGCTCCTGCACCGGCCACGGATTTACAAATGTCTGATACTGATGATATGCCGACGCCTGAACCGGGCAGTAGAGCATCTGCCTCTCCGGAATCAGGTTTCGTTCCACGAAGGGTCCAAAGTTATGCTCGAAATCGCGGCCGTCCCAGATAAGGTAGTTGTATTGCCAGTGACCGTCCGACGGCTCATTGTTGAGCAGGGGGAAGAAGCGGTCGGATTGCAGATACATTTGGGCCGCGAGACCCACTTCGCGGAGCCTCGTGACGCAGGTGGTCCGCTTTCCGAGCGCTCGCGCATTCGAGAGCGCGGGGAGCAGGATGGCCATCAGCAGCGAAATGATTGCGATCCCAACGAGCAGTTCGATGATGGTGAAGCCGCGAGAGGGGATCGGGCTGATCCACCTTCGGGAGGTCGCATTCGCGGGAGTATGAGACGACATGGCAGGATTCCTTATTGTTCTTTTCTATACGGCCGCCCGAACGCGGCGGTCCATCAGGTCTGATTCCAGCAATTCAGTCATGCATTCACTGGCGACGCGATGCAATTGAAGCGCGCGCCGCTCGCAACCCGAGCGCAGGCTGTGGATGATTCCGACGCGAAGCAGGGAACTTGAAAGGTAGAATCGCAGGAGCGGCGCGCTGATCCGCGCCGGGCGCAATCCCATCGAGCCGCTCATTGCATTGACGGCATCGACATATTGACTGACGAATTCCGATCCCGCATCCAGCCAGTCATGCCCGCACCGTCCCGTGCAAATGCCATCCCAGATCATATGACCCAGGAAATTTGCAATGTCCTGTTCGGGGTCGCCCAACGCCGCGGTGTCGAAGTCGACCAGGCCCCAGCGCTCGCCAAGCGGCAAGAGCTGTGATGCATAGAAGTCCCGGTGAATTACGCGGCGTCGAGCCCCAATTGAATGAGGCGCTGAGCTTTTGAGTGTCGACCAGATTCGTCTGGCGTTCAGACGCAGCCTTCCCAATCGGTCGGCCAGTTCAACCCATCGCCCGGTGGCATTCAGCTCATCTTTGGGGCCGAACGCCGGCAGCCCATTGATAGTGGTGCGATGGAGGCATGCGAGCGTGATCGCGGCCGGTCGACTCAATTCAAAAGTGTCCGGGCGATTGTGAGCCTTTCCCGCACCAAGCCCCTCGAAGAGGACCATGTTCCAATTCGTCCACACTGCGCGGACGCGCGGCGCGACAACAATGTCATTCCCTGTTCGGCGCAATGCGGCAGACAGGCGGCGAGCATTCGTTCCGAGGCGCGTGGCTAGTCCGCTGCGGAACATCTT
>CAYXEY010000237.1:0-7896 GCA_964464105.1 uncultured Planctomycetaceae bacterium | reverse complement strand
ATCACCCACAATCTGATGATTGTGTTATGCGAATACTGGGTTTTCTACAGAGCAACTCCGACGGGTTATGGCGCGGGCGTCTATTGCGATGGTCCTACCGACGCGGGAACAATGGTGCCGACGTTTCGAGATTGTCTTCTGCTTGGGAATCAAGCCTGGGCTGCCGGCGGTGGCATGTACTTGAGCCATGCCGAGGTTGACGTCATCGGCTGTACATTGGAAGAAAATGGCGCTGTGAATGAGGCTGGCGGTTATGGCGGCGGCATGTACGTAATAAACAAGTGCAATATCCTAAATACGACCTTTAACTCGAATTACACGACACAGGACTGGGAGTATGGTGGTTATGGCGGGGGAATTTATGCACGAAAAGATGGTCCAGTCAAGATCGTAAACTCGCTGTTTCATCATAACATCTCGGGCTTCGGTGGCGGCATGTATGCCGACGGGGGCGGATCGCTCCCTGCATTCCCTTTCGACGGGATCAATTGCACATTCTCGGAGAATGTCGCTGTCTCTTTGGGCGGGGGCTTTGCAGGCTACCTTTCAGATGTTACGCCCGCCCGGTTTGTGAACAGCATCTTCTGGGGCAACACCAGCGGATCGGGCACGGTCATCGAGTCGCAGGTCTACAGCACGACGACGGCGACGGGCGTGACCTATTCGTGCATTCAGGACGATGCAGCCGGCGGCACCATCCCATTTGGTGGCGCCACGAATGGCAATATCGACGAGGATCCGATCTTCAGAAATACTCCTGTATTTAACTACAGATTAAAGAGATGCAGTCCTGCAATTGATATTGCGAATACTCCAGTCATTCCAGAAGACGCGTTGAATCTCAATGCCCCGGATCCATATCTGACTTGTAATGGGTGCGAAGGCACCCCCGGAGAACGCATTCCCGACCGGGATTTGCGCCATCGCGTCATCGACGAGCCGACTATCACCGACGGGCCGGAAGACGATAACGACTGCTCGGTCTCCTGCTTTAAGGTCGCCGACCTTGGGGCCTACGAGTTCGGCGGATTTGGCGACCTGCCGTGCGAGATAATGGGCGACATGAATGGCGACGGATTTGTAAACGGATTGGACATTCAAAAGTTCACCAAGTGCGTGACCAGCCCCGTATTAGCGGGGGATTGTGCGTGCGGCGACATGAATGGCAACGGCATCACCGATGCCGAAGACACCGAGTGCTTTATTGCAAAGCTTCTGACGGGGGAGTCGGAATGCGATGGTATCGTCCTCTGTGATGAAGGCGGATCATTTGCCCCAAGTTCGTTTTACGGCTCGAACGGTCCCGCAATGGAAATTGAGACGATGACCTGGGCCGAACTGGCAGCTGCTGGCGTTGCCGCGTCGGCTGAAACGGCGCTGCAAGTCGGCGGCGCAGACATGGACGACCTCGAGCTGGCTACACGATGGCTCGCGTTCGAGAATTGGGTATCGACGCATTCACCCAATGACTACCCCGATATGTCGTCCACAGCATTTGATGCCTGGGCGACCTTGCAATTCAAACGCATCGTATTGCGTGGTGAACAGCCTTGAACGAGTCGGAACATCGAGTCTAGTGAGTTCGCAATCGCGGGTCGGGACATGTTCCCGGCCCGCGGTGCTTATTGTCAATTGCTATAATTCGTTGATGCTGCTCGCTGATTTTCATCCCACGATTGCCGAGTGGTTTGCCAGCCGCCTGGGCGAGCCGACCGAGCCGCAGGTGCGCGGGTGGCCCCTCATTCGCAGCGGCAGGCATACCCTCATTGCCGCGCCGACCGGTATGGGTAAGACGCTGGCGGCCTTTCTTGCGATTCTGGATCGGCTGGTGAAGCAGGGGGCTTCGCAGCAGGAGAGATTCACCCAGTCGGCAGAACACACTCACATTCGCACTGGCAGACAAGCTGCCAGTGGCACCCTCGAGACTGCGGACTTGCCGGGATTCGGTCACCGGTTGGAAACCGGTTCCACAGAACAACGGTTGGAAAACGGTGCCACAGTACACCGGTTAAAAACCGGTGCCACAGCACTGGCAGGGGAATCCAGCCTGCCCGATGAGACGCAGGTGGTGTATGTCTCGCCGTTGCGGGCGCTGAGTAACGACATTCAGAAAAATCTCGAAGGCCCGCTGGCCGAATTGCGGGCGCTTGATCCGTCGCTGCCGGAGATTCGCGTGCAGGTGCGGACCGGCGACACGCCGATGCGCGAGCG
Source organism: uncultured Planctomycetaceae bacterium (assembly GCA_964464105.1). Lineage (GTDB taxonomy): Bacteria > Planctomycetota > Phycisphaerae > UBA1845 > UTPLA1 > CAYXEY01. The sequence continues at coordinate 5,685 of CAYXEY010000237.1, read as the reverse complement.
CGCTGCCATGCTACGCAAGCCGCCGCACATCCTCGTGACCACGCCCGAATCGCTCTACATCATGCTGACCAACAAGGGTGGCCGCGGCATTCTGGCAAACGTCAAGACGGTGATCGTCGATGAGATTCACGCCCTGGCCAAGGATAAGCGCGGCCCGCATCTCGCCCTGTCACTCGAACGACTCGAAAGGCTCACCGGAAGTCCGGTGCAGCGGATCGGATTGTCGGCCACGCAGAAGCCGATTGAAGACGTGGCGCGATTTCTGGTCGGTGTCGATCGCACATGCGAGCTGGTGGATGTGGGGCACAAGCGCGAGCTGGACCTGGCGGTGGAAGTGCCGCCGTCGCCGCTGAGCGAGGTCTGCTCGCATGAGCAATGGGCCGAAATCTACACGCGTATCTGCGAACTGATCAACGAGCATCGCACCACGCTCATCTTTGTGAACACGCGGAAGCTGTCCGAGCGGCTGGCGGCGCGGCTAAGCGAGCTGCTGGGCGAAGACAAGGTCACTTGTCATCACAGCAGTCTGTCGCGCGACCGGCGACTGGATGCCGAACAGCGGCTGAAGGCGGGATCGCTGCGGGCCTTGGTGGCCACGGCCTCGCTGGAATTGGGCATCGACATCGGCGACGTGGATCTGGTGATTCAGATCGGGGCCACGCGGTCGATCGCCACGCTATTGCAGCGCGTGGGCCGCGCGGGGCACGCCGTGCGCCGTACGCCGAAGGGGCGATTATTTCCGCTGACATTGGATGAGCTGGTCGAGGCCGCGGCACTGCTTCGCGCAGTGAAGAAGGGCGATCTGGATCGCACGCCGCATCCGGCGGCTCCGCTGGATATCCTCGCGCAGCAGATCGTGGCGGCCTGCGTGGAGCGCGGCGAGGAGGGCTGGCCCGAGTCCGAGTTGTTCGAGCAATTCAAGCGGGCCTGGCCCTATCGCGATCTGAGTCGCGAGGAATTTGATCAGGCCATCGGCATGCATCTCGACGGGCGTCGAGGTCTGCTGCATCGCGACGGCGTGGGCAAGCGGATCATGGCCCGCAAACGGGCGCGGCTGACTGCGATCACCGGCGGCGGGGCGATCCCGGATGTCGCGGATTACCAGGTGGTGCTCGATCCCGAGGGCATTGTCGTCGGCAGCGTGAACGAGGATTTCGCGGTCGAATCGAACAAGGGCGACATCTTCCAGCTTGGAAACACGTCGTGGCGAATCCTGCGGCTGGAGCTGGGGACCGTGCGCGTGGCTGATGCGAGGGGGCAGCCGCCGTCGATTCCATTCTGGCTGGGCGAGGGGCCGAGCCGCACGCCGGAGCTGTCCGAAGAGATCGGCCGGGTGCGCGAGATCGCCGAAGATCCCGCGGCGCTGCAGGAGGAGATCGGCCTGTCGCCGGAGGCCGCGCTGCAATTGTCAGAATTTGTCGTCGAGGGCAAGGCCGTTCTAGGGGCGATTCCCACACGGCGGCGGATCATACTGGAGCGATTCTTCGACGAGAGCGGCGGCATGCAGATGGTGCTGCACGCGCCGATGGGCGGACGGATCAACCGCGGCTGGGGATTGGCCCTGCGGAAGAAGTTCTGCCGCGGATTCGGGTTCGAATTGCAGGCCGCGTCGAACGAAGAGGCCATTGTCATTTCGCTCGGCGTGCAGCACAGTTTCCCACTGGCTGATGTATTCAAATATTTGCATGCCAACAGCGTGAAAAAGGTCTTGACCCAGGCGGTGCTCGATCAGCCGATGTTTGAATCGCGCTGGCGGTGGAACGCCACGCGTTCGCTTGTGCTGGAGAGATTCCAGAAGGGCAAGAAGGTTCCGCCTCAGATTCTGCGAATGCGGGCGGCCGATTTGCTTGCAACCACCTTTCCCAGTGCGGTTGCGTGCCCAGAGAACCTGCCGGCCGGCGATCTTGAGATTCCGATGGAGCATCCGCTGGTGCGGCAAACCATCGGGGATTGCCTCACCGAAGCGACCGACATCGCGGGATTGACAGAGGTGCTCCGCGAGCTGCGCGGCGGTGAGCTGGAGTGCATCGCGGTGGACACGCCGGTTCCTTCGGCGTTTGCCCGAGGCATCCTATCCAGCCAGCCGTATTCATTCCTGGACGACGCACCGCTGGAGGAGCGGCGGACGCAGGCGGTGATGACGCGCCGCAGCCTGAGCCAGCGTGACGTCGATGAGATCGGGGCGCTCGATGCGGCGGCGGTGCTGCGTGTGCGCGAGGAGGCCTGGCCCGAGCCGGAATCGCTGGAAGATGTGCACGACGCCCTGCTGTGGATGGGATTCGTGACCGACGCCGAGGGGGACGACTGGCGGGAGTGGCTGGTGCAACTGGCGGGGCAGGGCCGCGTTTCGCATCGCGAAGGCCGCTGGTTTGCTGTCGATGGTCCGCACGAGATGAAGAAGATCGTGCTCGGACGGCTGGAGGCGCTGGGCCCGATCGAGCCGAATGATCCACGGTTGCAGCCCGCGGCAGAGCAGGTGACGGATGGAGGCGAGGAAGCCACGGTTGCGAAGACGCTGCTGGCGCTCGAGCGTGATGGGGCGGTGCTGCGCACGCGGCTGGAGGGTTGCGAAGTCTGGTGCGAGCGGCGGTTGCTGGCTCGCATCCATCGTTACACGCTGGACACGCTTCGCCGCGAGATCGAGCCAGTCACTCCCGCGCAGTATCTTCGATTCCTGGCGCGGTGGCAGCATGTTGAGGGCGAGCATCAACTCGAAGGGCCGCGTGGCGTGGCCGAGGTATTGCGACAACTTGCGGGCTTCGAGGCGCCTGCGCCGGTGTGGGAGGCAGCGATTCTGCCGGCCCGCGTGCAGGGTTATCGCAAGGAATGGCTGGATGATGTCACGCTGTCGGGGCAATTTGTCTGGGGACGGTTGTGGGGCAGCGGGGCCAGCCCGATTCGCTCGACACCGATCGCCTTTATTCCGCGCGAGGAACTCGAGACGTGGATGAACATGCCCAAGCTCATGCCGGAGGATGCGCTGGGCGGACCGGGCAATGACATTGTTGATGCGTTGTTTCGCCGTGGCGCGATGTTCACGCAGGAGATTCAGAAGGCCGCCGGCTTGTTGCAGACGCACGTGGAAATGGGCCTGGCCGACCTGATCGGACATGGCTGCGTGACCTGCGATTCGTTCTCGGGGCTGCGGCAGCTTATTACGCCGCCGTCGAAGCGCATGCGGCCGATTCGATCGATCGGACGATGGTGCCGCTTCCGCGAACGAATCGGCGAGAGCAGTGCTTCCGAAATCACAGCGGAATCGACCGAGTTGATCGCCCGTCTGTTGATCAGCCGTTGGGGCGTGGTGTTTCGCAAGGTGCTGGAGCGCGAGCGGTTGCCGATCACCTGGGGCGCGCTCATTCGCGTGTACCGTCGAATGGAGCTGCGTGGCGACGTGCGCGGCGGGCGCTTCGTGGCGGGATTCTCCGGTGAACAGTTTGCCGCGGTGGATGCCGTCGAAGTGCTGCGGAAGGTGCGCAAGGATCAGGCGAGCGCCGAGCTTCTGGTCGATTCGGCAGATCCACTCAACCTGCGCGGGATCATCACGCCCGATGAGCGGGTTTCGTCGACAAGTCGCCGCAAAGTGAAAGTGGGATAGTCTGGGAGCCTGTTACAGGATGGTGCCCTTCAGGAGGAGGAGCGCCACGGTAAAGTAGATCACCAATCCCGAAACGTCGACAAGCGTTGCGACAAACGGCGCCGACGCCGACGCCGGGTCAAACCCCAGCCTGCGCAAGATGAACGGCAACATGCTGCCCACGGTGGATCCCAGCGTTACCACGCCGATCAGGCTGATCCAGATGGTGATGGCCATGAGGAATGGGTGGCCATCGGCATGATGCCAGCCCATGAAATACCAGATCAGGATGCGAAGGAACCCGAGTCCGCCGAGAAAGGCGCCCAGCGCCATGCCGGTCAGGGCCTCGCGGCCGAAGACGCGCCACCAGTCCTTCAAGGTCAACTCGTTGAGGGCCAGCGATCGAATGATGATGGTCGTGGCCTGTCCGCCGCTGTTGCCGCCGCTGCTGATGATGAGCGGAACGAAGAGGGCAACCAGCGCGGCCTTTTCGATTTCGTGCTCGAACTTGCCCATCGCCGTGGCGGTCAGCGTCTCGCCGACAAACAGGACTGACAGCCATCCGCCGCGCTTGCGAATCATGTCCCAGAAGCCGACGACTTTATATGGCGCATCGAGGGCTTCCATGCCGCCGGCCTTCTGCATGTCCTCGGTCGCCTCGCGCTCGGCCAGGTCCATGACGTCATCGACCGTGACCATGCCGACGAGGTGACCGTTGGAGTCGACGGCCGGCAGGGCGACGCGATCGAGCCGTTTAAACTCTCGGACGGCTTCCTCCTGATCCTGATCGGCACGAAGGGCGCTGAACTGCCGGTCCATGATGTCCGACAGCTTGGCCGCGGGGTTGGCCAGGATCAGTTCACGCAGACGGATGTCGTCGATCAACCGGCCTTTTTCATCGACCACATAAATCACGTTCAGGGTTTCTTTGTCGCGGCCGACTTTGCGAATGTGCTCCAGAATCTGGGCGATGGTCCAGTCCGGCCTGACCGCCACGTAGTCGGGCGTCATGCGCCGGCCGATGGATTCCTCGGGGTAGCCGAGCAGATTCTTGGCGACGGCGCGCTCTTCCGTCGAGAGCAGGGTCAGCAAACGCTGGGTGACCGGACCGGGCAACTCCTCGAGCAGTGCGGTTCGATCGTCCGGGGCCATGTCGTTGAGGACCGCCGCAACTTCTTCCTGACCAAGACTGTGAAGGAGGTTCTCCTGCACCTCGAAGGGCAGGTATTCAAAAATGTGGGCGGCGAAGTCGCGCGGCAGGATGCGAAAGACAATGCCGACGTCGGTGGGCGACATGTCGGCGAAAGTGTCTGAGACCAGGTTCAGTTCGAGAGACGTGAGGATGGAGCGCAGCTCGCTGAAATTGCGGGCCTTGATCAGCTCCTGGATTTCGGGACCGATCAGGTTGCCAAGCATGATGCACCCCGTGCCGCAAGAACGCAGGCTTGCCGAAGGCGGCGAATCGGGGATGTTATCCAGCCTGCGCGGCCTCGCCAATAGAAAAACGGGGAAAAGTCGCCGAAACCGGGGTGACCTGCTCGAAGTTTCGGCATCCAATTGTTCGTGACCAGTTGCGGGACCTGGATCTGGACCATGCAGGCGCTCGCTTATGATCGCGGTCGCCCCGAACCTCGCGGGCAAGGGAGAAGCCGGCTCTTGGCGAAACATGATGGTGTCAACGCCGCCGCCGGAATCGCGTCGAGTGATGCGTCCGGAAGCCTCGGACGCGGAGAATTGGCGCGACTGCGTGCAGGCGATGCCGCGGCGTTCGAACGGCTGGTGCGCGAGGAGGGCGGTCGAATGTTGGCCGTGGCGCGGCGGTTGCTGCGCTCGGAGGACGATGCCCGCGACGCGGTTCAGGAGGCTTTTCTGTCGGCGCTCAAGTCCATCAACGGCTACGCGGGCGAGGCCCGGATTTCGACATGGCTGCATCGCATCGTCGTTAACGCCGCCCTGATGAAGATGCGTTCGCGCAAGCGGAGGCCAGAGCGATCCATCGAGGACATGCTCCCCGCGTATCTGCCCGACGGACATCACGCCCAACCGCCGTCAGCATGGCGATCATCAGCTTCTTCTGAATTCGAATCGACCGAGACGCGCAAGCTCGT
>CAYXEY010000236.1:0-7918 GCA_964464105.1 uncultured Planctomycetaceae bacterium | reverse complement strand
GTGGTTTTCCTCCGGAAGTGGCTCCGGTGGACGCTGAATATCGTATCGGCCACGCGGACAGTGTCAACCAGCACGGCTGACAGCTCATAAACCGGCAATTTCGGACTGCTCGCGGGCTTTCGGACGTCGCCCGGGGATCGGCAGCGGATTCGAGTCGGCGATATCCTGTAGGCGTAAATGCTCGCCGACATGCCATTTCTGGGCCTGGGCCTTTTGCCGATCCTCATCGGACTGAACGCCTTTTTTGTGGCCGCCGAGTACGCCATCGTCACGGTCCGCAGCAGCCGGATCGAGGAACTCATTGCCGAGGGCGTACGTCGGGCGAAGATCCTCGAACGGCTCAAGGAAGACGTCAGCCGCTCACTGGCTACGATGCAGATCTGCATCACGGCGACCAACCTCATCATCGGCGCAGTCAGCGAGCCGGCCCTCACCCGGGTTTTTACCAGCGCGCTCGAGAGCCTGTTCTCCGGATTTTCAATGCCTGCCCACGTGATGCGCACCATCAGCCTGGCGATAGGACTCTTGATCGTCACCTTTTTCACAGTCGTGCTGAGCGAACTGCTGCCCAAGGCCCTGACCCTGCAGTACACCGACAAGATCGCGCTGTGGGTGGCCGCGCCAGTGGCCATCTGCGACCGCATCCTAAATCCCATCTCCTGGCTGATGAACGCGACCGCGGCACGGATCACGCGGATGCTGGGTCTGGGACGCATTGAGATTGAAGAGCAGGTTCACTCCGAGGATGAGCTGGAGATTCTGGTCGACCGCGCCGCCGAGGAGGGCGAGTTTCACGAAGAGCATGGCGAACTGCTGCGCCGGGCCTTCGACTTCGCCGACCTCAACGTGCGGCACGTGATGATCCCCATGGCCCAGGCCGCCGTGGTGGACAGCAACATGACCGCTGACGAACTGGCCCGGCGGCTGGGCGATCGGCCCTTCACCCGCTGGCCCCTGCGGGATGCGCGAAGCGGACGCATCAACGGCATTGTGAGCATCAAGATGGTGCTGTACGCGGTGGCCAGCGCCGCGGGCGAGGCGATCATTCTGCACGACCTGTCGACGCAGCCCTATTCACTCGATCCCGATCTGCCGCTGGTGGACGCGCTTTCGGCGATGCGCAAGAGTAAGCAGCACTTGTGCGTGGTGAGGGATCCGAACGGGCCGGAGCTGGGGATTATTACGCTTGAAGATATTCTCGGGGCGATCGCCGGCGAATTGCCCCGCGAGGCCCGCGCCCCCCGCAAGCTGCCAGCGCCGAAGTTGACGCCGCCGCGCCCAGCGCCCGCGCCGCCCGCCATGGTACCGCGCACATTCGGCGTGAACCCGATGATCCCGATGCCGCCGGCGTCTGCCAAGCCATCCGCACAAACGCGCCAGCCCGAGGCCCCCAAGCCGCGCGGACCCACCGGCGGGCCGGCGTGAAGTCAAATGGCGAATTACTAATTGCGAATGCAAAACGCAAAACGCAACAATCGTCTAACGACAGTGTTAGATTCGCAATTAGTCATTCGCTATTGACGCTTCAGTCGCCGCGGCGTGGAGCATAACCAGCCGAATGTCTTCGTATGGAATATCGCCATTCAGCGCCTCGAAGATGGGCTTGAAGCGGCCATCTTCAAAACCTGCGGCGGCGGTGCGAACGCGCTTCTGCACTGCCGGCGGCACCCAGGCGTCGATGCTTGCCGGCTGAGTCGACTCGATGAACTCACCGAGATAATCCAGCACCGTGCTCTGGGCACGTGCGCAGGTTTTCATGACCGATTCCACCGATGCGCCACGGGCGAACATGTCCATCGCCGTCTTTTTCGCGGGCGTGGCGGGCATCACCTTGGCACGAATTCCTCCCTTGTCCCGTATTGATGGAACATTCTGACTTTCGGGCTTCAATCGATGTTCGCGGCAGAACTGCGTGATTTCCTCAATGAACACATCCCCTAACTCAACAGCCTTGGCCTGACCGACGCCGCGGACTCTGCGAAATGCGATGATCGAATCGGGCCGGACTTTTGCCATTTCGCGAAGCGTCGCGTCGCTGAAGATATTTGATGGAGATACGCCCCTCGCTTCGGCCTCCGCTCGGAGCACACCGCGCAAGTGGTCAAATAGCTCGCGCTCCACCGGCACCAGCGGCCCATCGGCCGGCCGCTCGCGCTCCTTCACCTTCGCCGGCCCTTCGACGAACCGCACCGACATCTTGCCGCGCAGCACCTCCCACGACGCCGCGTTCAACTTCAGTACCGGATACTCGCCATCGCTTCGGCCCAGCATGCCTTGATCGAGCAGTTGATAGACCATCCGCGTGAGCGACTTCTTATCCGTGTCGCGCATCAAGCCGTAGGTGCTCAGCTCCGTATGCCGGCATTGCAGTATCTTCTCGGTCTCCATGCCGCGGAGCACATCGACCACGTGGCCCACGCCGAATCTCTCGCCGACGCGATGCACGCACGAGAGGATTTTCTGCGCCACTACGGTCGCATCGCGCAGATCGCCGCCTTCATTCAGGCACAGATCGCACGCGTCGCAATTCGGCTTTTCATACGCCTGTCCGAAATACTCCGACAGTGCCTTGTGCCGACAGGTCGGCGAGACCGCATATTTCCGCATTTTGGAGAGCAGCAGCATGCCCGCATCGATGACCGGGCCGGGGTCTTGCGCGTTCTCGGCGCTCATCTTGATGAGCGATTCCCACTTGATGGCGTCGGCCGTCGAATACAGCAGCACACACTCCGACTCCAAGCCATCGCGGCCGGCGCGACCGGTCTCCTGCTGATAGCTCTCCACGCTCTTAGGCATGCCCGCGTGAATGACGCAGCGGACGTTGCTGCGATCGATGCCCATGCCAAAGGCCACCGTGGCGACCACGACATTGAGCTTCTCGTTGGCGAAGTCCTCCTGGGTCTTCCGCCGCTGATCGGGCGACATACCGGCGTGATACGGCCGGGCGTCTATTTTCAGATCGCACAGCGCATCGGCGGTCGCCTCGGTGTCCTTGCGGCTGATACAATAGACGATGGCCGCCTGGTCTTTGTGACGCCGAAGCACTTCGGCAATCTGCTGATGTCCGTTGACCCGCGGGATCACGCGATAAGTCAAATTCGGCCGGTCAAACGTGCCCACCAGCACATGCGGATCGCGCAGGCCCAATTGCTGCACGATGTCATCGCGGACCTGCTTGGTGGCCGTTGCCGTGTAAGCGTGAATGCTGGCCTGCGGGAAGCGATCTTTCAGCGTGCGAAGCTGTCGGTATTCCTGGCGGAAATCATGGCCCCACTGGCTGATGCAATGGGCTTCGTCAATGGAAAACGCGCGGATCTTCAGCGACTCGACACGCTGCAAAAATGCGGGCGTCAACAATCGCTCGGGCGAAACAAAGATGAGCCGCACCGTGCCATCGGCAATCTGCGCCTCGGCCTCGCGTCGGTCGCGCTCATTCAATCCGCTGTGCAGCCCGACCGCCGGATAGTTGCAGGCCACCAGCCCGTCGACCTGATCTTTCATCAGTGAGATGAGCGGACTCACCACGATGTCCGTGCGGTCAGCCACGATGGGCGGGATCTGGTAGCACAACGACTTGCCGCCGCCGGTCGGCATGACCACGAGGGAGTCGCGGTGTTCCAGCCCGGCCCGCATGGCCTCTTCCTGCAAGGGGCGCAGCTCGTCGTAGCCCCAATATTGACGCAAAACGCTCTTGATCTGTTCGAGCGGAACCTTTTCGGCGCGAGGCGGGGACGTGGTTTTCTGGCCGGCCATGACCCGAATCTTAACCAAACATCGGATTATGAATCAAGAGCCCGAGGAGCGAAGCGTGACAATGCCGAACGGGCGAAGCGGGACGGTGGTGATGCGGCCCTGTGAATCGTGGCGAATGGCGGGTAATTCGCTTGTGGTGGATCCGTCGTTGGATCGCTCCAGCAGATCGACCGCCGTGACGTGTTTTCCACCGACGTTCCACAAGATGCGCGCCATGCCGCGACCGCCGTGGGTTTCCGCGAGTCGCAGGATCAATCCATCCCCATCCTCGGCTCGCTTGAGCGCGGTTACTTCTACTGCTGCCGTACCCGTCACTTCGATCGAGACTGGCGCCCAGGTCGAAGATTGAATGATACGCCTGGCGGCCGGCAAGCCGCCGTCTTCTCCGGCCAGCGCCTGAAGGTCAATCGATATCAACGGATCGTTCAACAGCGCAGCCTGGCGATCGACGCCTGCTGTCCGCCAATCGCCTGCGTGCGGCATGATGCTGTAGACAATCTGGTGCAGACCCTTGTCGGCATTGGGAAAGGGAAACATCGGCGAACGTAGCAGCGTGAGCCCCATGACATTCCCGTGGCACGAATGCCCGTACTTACCGTCGTTCAGAATCGCCACGCCGCCGCCGTGTTCTGACAGGTCCATCCAGCGATGGGCGCACACCTCGAACTTCGCCTTGTCCCACGACGTGTTCGCATGCGTTGGCCGCTCGATGAACCCCATCGAAAGGTCGTAGGTCGCCCGCGTGGATTGCACGTCGACCGGGAAGGTCGCCCGCAACAGCGTGCGCTCTTCCTTCCAATCAACGGTCATTCTAATGTCGAGGCGCGGGCTATCGGCCGCGAGCACATAGCTGTGGGTGATGCTGCTCGCCTGCCCAATTTTCCGGGTGACCATGATCTCGCCGCGGAGCGACTGATCGCCCACCGCAGCTACAAATTTTGCGGGCTGGTCGACAAGTCGCGCCGTCGCAAGGTGCTCGCGATCGATGTCCCAGGCTTCCCAAGCGCGCGGCCTGTCGTCATAAAGCACCAACTGGTTGAGGGGGCGCGATGACCAGGTGCGGCCGTCGGGGAGCGTCCGCAATAGTGAAATACGGCCGGCGTCGTCAAACTCCGCCCGAAGGCGATTGTTCTGCAGGGCGCGCGGTTCGACTTGCACTTCGATGGCGGCGCGGGCTGCTTCATCGAGAGTAATGACGTCGCAGTCGATGATGCGCACGCCAAGTGGGGGCACATCGGTGACGAAATGCTGCTCCGGGTAAATCGTGTCAACGACACCGGACGCGGGCCAGGACGTTGAATTGAAAATCGCCAACGGCCTGCGCATGCCCCGCGTATCTAAACTTCGGCACCATGCTGTCCAGGCATCCCGCTCGATGGGTTTGAGCGCCGCAGTGATCGCGGCATGGTCGGCCGCGGCGTCGTCATAGACTTCCTTGATGGATGACCCCGGCAAAATGTCGTGAAACTGATTGAGCAGCAATTTCTTCCACGTCTCATCCAGTCTCTCCGCGTGAGCGACTGAAAGATCACCACCGCCCGGACTCGCCGAAGTCAGATACTCCACGGTGCGCAACCTGTGCTCTGCCTCTCGGTTGGCCCGCTTGAGCCAGCCGATCGTCGTGAGCGTGCCGCGGTGATATTCCAGGTAAAGCTCGCCATCCCAGACCGGCCATTCGCGTGTCCTCGCAAGCGACACATCACGGGCCGCATGCAATTCGCGACAAAAGTCATCAATCCGGCCGAGCGACATGCGCGACAATCCTTCACAATCGGCCGCAAAGCCCGCCCGCTCGATGGACTCGGTCGTCGGTCCGCCCCCGCCGTCGCCATGCCCGAACGGCTGAAGCCACAACCCGGCCCCTGAGCCGTCCATCCGGGCCATGTCGCGCTCGCCGCGCAGCAGTTCCTTGGGCGTGAGCTGCGAGTTGTAATCCCGCCCCGGCGTGCAGTGGCTTACAATCGACGTGCCGTCAATGCCGCGCCATACGAAATTGATGTGTGGAAACTCGTTCGCGTCGCTCCAGATCAGCTTGTTGGTGATAAACGTTTGCAGCCCGGCCTGGCGGAAGATCTGCGGACAAATCCCCGAAAAGCCAAAGGTGTCGGGAAGAAAGGCGTAAGTCTGATTTCCGGCGGCGCCGAATCGCTCGCGGAAATAACGCGTGCCATGAATGATCTGGCGAATAAGCGATTCACCGGAGGGCACGTTGCAATCCGGCTCGATCCACATGCCGCCGCTGGGTTCCCATCCGCCGGACGCGACGGCGGCGCGAATCCGCTCGAACAACTCCGGGTAATCCGCCTCGATCCACGCATACTGCTGTGCCTGCGTGGCCGCGAATCGAAAACCAGGATAGCGCTTCAGCGAATTCAGCGCCGTTGCAAACGTGCGGGCACATTTGCGCCGCGTCTCCACCAGTGGCCACAACCAAGCCGTGTCGATGTGCGCATGGCCGACTGCGGTGCTGCGCGTCTGCGCGCCTCCCCCTCCGCGAAGCAAGCGCGTCAGCTCGTCGGACGCCGCACCGGCCTGATCGACAATATTACCTGAGTCTAATTTAGTAGTGAGCGCATCAAGACCGTCGATCAGCCGCCGTACGCGCTGAGAATCCGACGGCAACTGCTGCAAAAGCTGGCGTGCGAACTCGACCTGATGTCGAAGGCGCCACACCGCGCGATCGATCACCACGAATTCGCAGTAGTCCAGGCGCCCCGGTTTGTCTTCCGCCCACCGCGCCACCGCCTCCGGCTCATCCCACCAGAAGAAGGTCGCTCCCAGCGGACGATTGCAGGCCGCCTCGACCAGGATTTCGAGTCGCTCTCCGCCAACGGCCGAGTCGACCAGATTCACCGTGTCGTGATTGACATCCAATCCGCCGCACACAACACCGTTGAACCAAACCGCCGCTTCCGTGCCGCTGGAGAATCGCAGGTCAACCGACCGACCGCTCCATTCGGTGGGAATCTGTCCGCGAATTCGAAACCACGCAGTCGACCAGACCGGACCCCACCGCAAACCAGGGGCGACCGGCTCGTAATTCCCTGTCAATGCTTGCTTTACATTCAGCCGGCTCTCCGGCTGAAAAATTGACACGTCCGCAATTGGCAGCCGGCACCGGATAACCGCAGGCCCAAGCAATTGATCCGCGACCGTTCCCAGCCTCTGAACCGAAAGTTCAATCGCGCTTGGCATGCGCCTGACTATACCTGAACTGCATATGCCGGGGCATCAGCTGAGCCAAAACACACACTAGACGCCAACCGCGACTCGTGTGACCGATAGTGTTGAAAAACACTCATTTGTTCTTGGTTTTTTCGCCATTGATCTCATGCCGCATGTCCCTGTCCGAAGCGGTATTTTCGTTGACCCGATTGAAGCAAATCGACTACGATTAGGTCTGTCGACTTGACCATGGCAGGTGCGATCGGGGGCAACCGATTGAATCCTCAGGTCGGCGGCGTGAGGTTATCACCCATCACGCGGTCTCCATTGGCAACAACAGCGCGTAGGCGCAAGGGCCACCCCTGTTGGCCGTTCACCGTATTCCAGGGTTCTCGGACGAAGGAAATTGAATAATGATGAAATCGCTCAAGCCGCTCGGACTGGTATTCGCATTTTGTCTCTTTTGCCGGAATAACCAGGGCCTGGCCCAATGCACCAACCCGACCCAGGGGCCGGACGTCATCGTGGGCGACTTGATTGACATCGGGCACTACGGCAAAGTCGGGAACATCAGCGGATACGATCTTGGCACCACTTCCTGCAACATCGGCAACGTCAATGTCAAGTGGATTGCCAGCACCAACGAGCACCCGGTCATTGCTCAAAATCTGCATCGATTGAAAGATGGGCGGTTTGAACACATTGGCCAATCCTGGCTGAAGCACGGCTTTACCGCCCTTACGCAGAATGTGTGTTGCACCTGCAACGGCCAGGGTGGCGCGGTGCTCGGCATCGGCTGCTCCGACCCATATTGCTGCGGACTTAACGGCGGCCAAACGCGCCTGGGCCCGCGCTCCGAAGTGAACGCCGCCAACGGCTTTTATCCGTATCCCTACATTCTTGGATGGCAGCAGACCGGCAACGCGATCTACAAGCGGCTTCAGGTCAAGGATCCCGACCTCGAGCCGAGCATGAACACCGGGGCGCTTTACTTCTCCGA
>CAYXEY010000235.1:0-7964 GCA_964464105.1 uncultured Planctomycetaceae bacterium | reverse complement strand
TGTCATGCACCATGCGCAGGTTTCGATGGCCAAATGGAACAACGTCCGCATGGCACTGGACATCGCCCGCGACGCCCGCGACCTGCTCGCCGCCGGCGGCATCAGCGTGGAATGCTGCCCCATCCGGCACATGCTGAACCTCGAGAGCGTGATCACCTACGAGGGCACCGAGACGATTCACGAATTGGCGGTGGGGCGTGAACTGACCGGACACGCGGCGTTTTGAGGCTTCAACCAGAACGCGAAGGTCGTGTCGCCATCCCACCGCGGCATTAGACATGTCAGATGCGAATTCCAATCCGGCGGAAGTGACTTCGCCTCCGCCGGATGACGGACTTACCCGCATCAAAATCACCAAGTCTTTCAACAGCCACGGGAGTGGATACGTACTCACTGCATGCATCGTAAGCATGCTTGTTGCACAGGTGTTGACGCGAAACCTGGTCAATCGCCTCGCGGCCATCGTAGTTATCATTGCGGTCACGCTGCTAGGGTTTGCGATGGCCTATTGGGTGTACTCGACAATCCGTCGCCGCAGAATCGACGCGCAGGCATCCAGCCAGAAAGGCGCGGCCATTCCGGCTCTTGCAGAGGTTCTTTTCGATGGGATGACACGAGTTGACGTCGGGCACCGATCTTGCCTTTTTCTGCACGGCATTCAAGATCGGTCGCGCCTGAATGAAACCTTGGCGATCTGCTGGCATGACGAGGTCAAGCCTGTTCGATTTGCGAAAGCGCCCTTTGAACCTTGCCTGATTGAAAACACCGAATCGTTTGTCGCACCCAATTCCAGTGAGCCGATTGGCTCGGATTCTGGCGAATCAACATTTGTATTTGAGGGGAGGGCTAAGTTCTTTGTCTACGCCCTCGGAATGATCAGCATCGCCGTCGCCGGCATCCGGTTGATCGCATGGTTGGCCCAGTCGCAATACTGGCTGACGGGACTCGTCTATCCAATGAACATTCTGTTGCTTTTCGGATTTGCGTATTGGGGAGTCTGGAGCTTCCTCCATCGCGATCAGTGGCTTCTGGTTCCGGGGGGTGTTGTCGATCGGCGCAATTGCGTGGCCTGCGTGGTTGAGATGGATACTCAACGATGGATGCTGACGGTCGCGCAAAACCAATCGGTTGCGCAACGAGTCGTGACGGAGTACCAATTGGAGCGGTTCCTTCAGGCTTGGCTCAGTCCGCTCAGCCCGCCGTCACGGGAGAGGTTCGTGGACCTGAACCCGCCATGACGCCGTTCATGGACTGGTTCTTAGTGCCGCAAAAAAAATCGGCCGCGAAGCGCCGTTGGGCGACTCGCGGCCGTGGTGTCTATACACCCCCACGGGGATTCGAACCCCGGTCTCCAGGATGAGAACCTGATATCCTAGGCCACTAGACGATGGGGGCCGGATATTCCCCGACGCCGACACTTCGGCGACGCCGGAGCAGACTTAAGAGGGACTGCGGAAGGTAGCCACGCCGATTCCGTTTGGCAAGGGGTGGCCTTGTGTCGATGGCGGCAAATTCCGATTGTGTTCGCCCCGAGGCGTGCTTATAGTTGGTTTCGAACCCGCTTATTGCGCCGCAGAAGGCCCGGGCGGTCCTCTTTGGGAATGTCGCGCAATGCCGATCTTTGAGTATCGCTGCAAGGCCTGCGAGCACGAGTTCGAGGAACTGGTGCGCGGGGCCGAGGATGAGCAAACCTTGAAATGCCCGTCATGCGGCAAGCGCGGGATCGATCGCAAATTGAGCGTGTTCGCAGCCCCGGCGGCTGCCCAGAAATCCACTCCACAAGGCGGCGGCTGTGGCCGATGCGGCGATCCGCAAGGCCCCTGTGGAATGTAATAGAGTCTCGGTGAGCAGCCACCTCGGCTGCTCCAGCGGAATCAGCATGATCGCCAAGACCCAATCCCAGACCGTGGCGACCGACAACCCCGCTCGCGCTGCCATCGCGGCAATCCTGGCGTGGGTGCTGCCGGGTTTGGGTCACTGGTACCTGGGTCATAAGCACCGAGCCATCATCTTTTTCGTGACCACGACGGTAACTTTCTGGGCTGGCGTGGCCATCGGCGGCGTTCGATCGACCATCACCCCCAGCGAGAATGGTCCGTGGATCGCGGCCCAATTGTGCGCCGGACCGCAAGCGCTCGTCGCGCTCTACTGGAGCGTGCAAATCGATGAGCAGGTCAGGAAGAGTCGGAGCCCTGAAACCGAATTGGCCAAGTACCGGGCATCGTGGCCGGCTTCCAATATCTGCGTGGTCTATGCCGGTGTGGCTGGGCTGCTCAATCTTCTGGTCGTCATCGATGCCCTGGCCCGGGCGGACAAACCATTCGGCTCCGAGGAGGCACGCGGGCCGCCCCGTGGCGCCGCGGATCGGCGTGGCGGCGGTTCGGACAATTAGCCATATTGAAAATTAACTGAGCCGGCAGTATGACCTGCCGTAAAATGCGGATGTTTGACTTCAACTTACTGGCCTCACTCGATTCCGGCATCGACATCCGCGGCTACATGCGCCTCGGCCTGCTCGCGCCGCTGGCCCTGTCGATCAGCATCATCTATAAAACGATTCACTGCCGCCGAATTCGCGACATCCCGGTGGCCAGCCTCGTCCTCTGCGTGAGCATCCTGGCCGGCATGATGTCGATCGGCGTCGGCCTGCTCCTCATTTACAAACTCATGGCGTAAGACCGCGGGAAATCGCGATTTTCCAGCTGCCGGCCGCCGCGCTTGTAACGCCGCCCCTCTCAACTGATAATGCGCCGTTTGGATTTGCGACGCCGTTTTTCGACCCGGTGTCGCGCTGATTTCGTTCATGAAAGGGTCCGCCCGTGATCGTCAGCAACCACGGCCTCGAGCATCATCAGATCAAGACCGACCGCACGGTTCATTGGAATCTCAGCGTGCCGCAACTCATCGAGACGGCACTGCGCCGCGAAGAAGCGCGGCTCACCGCTCAGGGTGCGATTTGTGCCTTGACCGGCAAGCGCACCGGTCGCTCGCCCAAAGACAAGTTCATCGTCAAGGCGGGGGAGACCGAGACCAGCGTGGCCTGGGGCAAGGTCAACGTTCCCTGCACGCCCGAGACCTTCGACAAGCTGCACAAAAAGATGCTCGCTCATTTGAGCGAGAGCGAGTTGTTCGTGACCGACGCCTGGGCTGGGGCCGATCATGATTACGGCATCCCGGTGCGGATCATCACCACCAAGGCTTGGCATGCCCTCTTCGTGCGCCAGCTCTTCCGCCGACCATCGGCTGATGAGATGCGCACGGCTGTTCCGCAGTGGGTGGTGATCGACGCGCCGGAGTGCCTGGCTGATCCCGCGGCCGACGGCGTCAACAGCGAGACCTTTATTGCCGGTGATTTCGCAAAGAAGTTGGTCATCATCGGCGGCACGCATTACGCCGGCGAAATGAAGAAGTCGATCTTCACCGCGCTCAATTACACCCTGCCGACGCGCGGCGTCTTCCCCATGCATTGTTCCGCCAATGTCGGACAGAAGGGCGACGTGGCCCTGTTCTTCGGACTGTCGGGCACCGGCAAGACCACGCTTTCGGCCGATCCGCAGCGCCGGCTCATCGGCGACGACGAGCACGGCTGGAGCGATCACGGTATCTTCAATTTCGAGGGCGGCTGCTACGCCAAGTGCATCAAGCTGACTGAGAAGAGCGAACCGCAGATCTACCGGGCGATTCGATTCGGATCAGTGCTGGAAAACGTCGAAATGGATGATTCGACGCGCCAGCCGAATTATGACAGCCAGAAATACACAGAGAATACGCGGGCCGCGTATCCGATCGATTACATCGACAACGCCATCCCTGAAGGGCTGGTCAACAACCATCCGAAGGCTGTTGTGTTCCTGACCTGCGACGCCTTCGGCGTGTTGCCGCCGATCAGCAAGCTCACCACCCAGCAGGCCATGTATCACTTTCTGTCCGGTTACACCGCAAAGCTGGCGGGCACCGAAGCGGGCGTGACCGAGCCCCAGTCGGCGTTCAGCACCGGCTTCGGCGAGCCGTTCCTGCCGCGCAATCCGATGGTGTATGCCAAGCTCCTGGCGGAGAAGCTCAACAAGCACAACGCCACCTGCTATCTCATCAATACCGGCTGGCAGGGCGGGCCGTTCGGCGTTGGCAAGCGCATCGATCTGGCATCAACTCGCGCGATGGTCACCGCAGCCCTTGAAGGTAAATTGACGGACGTCGAAACAATTCAGGATCCCATTTTCGGCCTGTACATCCCGACCAAAGTGCCCGGCGTCGATCCGGCTTTGCTGATTCCGAAGAAGAGCTGGAAAGACCCGGCGGCCTACGACGCGAAGGCGAAGGATCTTGCCGCGCGCTTCGTGAAAAACTTCGAACGCTTTCCCGATGCGCCGGAGGACGTGAAGGCTGCGGGCCCGCGCGGCAGTTGAGTGTCTGTCAGAGTCGCATCCCCAGTCCGCCCAAGCGCTGATGGTGTCATTTCGTAGAAGCGAGTGGGTGTCATTCAAATGAGGCATGCGATTGACGGTCTTCCGTGCGCATTCGATCGCGACGGCTTCCAACTCATCCGAAGGGTGCTTTGTGCTGACGAAGTTGCGGGGATCATTGCTGCCATCGAATCCGCCATTCACGCCCACGGCCGCCATCGCGGCGCCGAACAGTTCGCCATTCGCCGATTAACCGAGGCTGTCCCGTCCATTGCGAAACTGGCGACCCATCCGCGAATAAGCCCAATCGTCCGTGAGGCGATCGGTGATCACGCTTGCCTGGTCCGCAGCATCCTCTTCGACAAGACGCCCGGTGCGAACTGGGCCGTCCCGCCGCATCAGGATGCGACCATCGCCGTGCGCGATCGGATCGACACGCCGGGATTCGGCCCGTGGTCCATTAAGGCCGGCGTCCCGCACGTTCAGCCGCCGCGCGAGGTGCTGGAGTCGATGGTGACGCTGCGGATGCATCTCGACGACTGTCCGAATGTGGCCGGCGCGCTCCGCGTGATTCCCGGCAGCCATCGCCATGGCGTTCTCAGCGCAGACCAATTGGCGATCATGACGCGCTATTCAGCGTTTGAATCATGCCCCGCATCGGCCGGCGACTGCCTGCTGATGCGTCCGCTGCTCATTCACGCATCCAGTCCGGCCGCCGCGCCGAGCCACCGCCGCGTGGTGCATCTGGAATTCGCCGCGGCCGAATTGCCCAATGGGCTTGAATGGCACGCCGGGTGACCGTTCATTTCCGGTCATTGGCGTTTGGAACCCCTGCCCGATGCCTGCGTATAAGGTGTTGATTCCGCCTCGTTCGGAGACTCAACCCCATGCCGCGAACTATCAGCCTGCTCGATCGCGTCCGTATTGCCTCTCCATGCGACATGCCGTGGGAAGCCATGCAGGGCGATGATCGCACGCGGCATTGCGACAAGTGCAACCTGAATGTCTACAACCTGGCGGACATGTCGCGCATCGAGGCCGAACGGCTGGTCGAGGCGCATGAGGGCAAGATGTGCGCCCGCATGTATGTCCGCGAGGATGGCACTTATCTGGCTAATGACTGCCCCGTGGGCCTGCGGCTGGCCCGCCGTGCGGTCGCAAAGCTGGTGGGCGTGAGCGGCGCGATCCTCATCGCGGTCATGCAGTTCGCAAGCTCGGCCCTGTCGATTCGCCCCGATACCGACTGGGTGCGTTGGCAGCGGCCTTTTGACACCTGGGCCAATCGGATCAACCCGGGACCCATGCCGGGCGGACTGGTGCTCGGCACACCGGCACCCTTGCCGAGGTTTCAACAGGTTCAACAACCGCCCCTTCCGCCATCCCCGTCGCAGACAACGGGAGCCACGCCATGACTCGACGCAACACCGCGAAGCTGATGGCCTCTTATCTTGGCGGCTTCCTCGTTCCTGGCATCGCGCTATTCTTCATGAATGTGTCGTGGCAAACACAGAGCGGGTTCATCCAGGCTGCGTTTTATGCTTATGTCGTCATGCCGATGCTCTCGGCGTGGGTGGTGGCCAACGTGCTGCACCGGCTGCGCAATCGGCGCACATTCCTGTCCGAGCACTCATCACCGTTCGCACTGTTCATCCGGGGACTCGGTGCGGCGCTCGGTGTGTTCGCGCTCTGGGGAGTGATCGCAATCGTCACATCGCAGGACTTGCGGCTGGATATTCTCACCGCCGCCCTCACGGTCCCATGCGTCTGGCTCTCGCTAAGAGAGCGGGCTACGGGGTTCGAGGGCCTGCGCTGCAAGCACTGCCGCTACGACCTCCGCGGCTCACTTGCGGCCGGTCGCTGCCCGGAATGTGGAACGTCATTTGAGCCGCTCGCCGCAGGAGGCATCGTAAGATTGACGCCCGTCAGCGAAACGGTATGACGGCCCATTACCATCCCAATGAGCCGGGCTCCGAACAAAGGAGATGCGACTCGCTGCCATTCCACACTCAATGAACCTGGAAACCCAATTGAGCGTATGATGATCGTAGTGGCAGGGGGGTGGAGGGCCGCGCCATGCCCGACGAGGTCAATCTGCTTGATCAGCTCCGTCTGGCCACGCCCTGCGGCGTGCCGTGGGAGCGCATGTCCGGCGACGATCGTTCGCGAACCTGCGACAAGTGTAAACTTAATGTATACAACTTAACAGGCATGATCCCGCTGGAGGCCGAGCAGTTCCTGACCGAGCGGGAGAGCAGCAATTGCACGCGCATTTACCGCCGCGTCGATGGCAGCATTCTGGCGAAGGATTGTCCTCGCGGAATCCGTCGGGCGCGACTGGCGACTGTCGCGGTCATCGGCATCGCGGCGATGTTTCTTCTTGCGATGGAGCAATACGGCGATCACGTGCGCATCTGGAACACCGAGTCCTACGACATCACCCGACTGGAGCCGTTCGCATGGTTCCGGCCGCAGCAGACCCAGCAGTACGGGCCAGGTGGCCAGTTTACTCCCTATGTGTTCGGCCAGCCCGCTAGCACGGGCAGGGTGATGAGACACGGTTCACAGTTTAACTGGAATCCGCCATTTTCAGCGTCCCAGCCTCAAGGTGGACTGGCTCAGCCGCATTCGCTCCCGTTCTCCGGTTCCACCCTGCCGTCCTACGTGCCCTCACAGGAGGCGAATACGGCCTGGGAGAATTTCGAGAAAGCGATGAAGACGATCAATCAACAGGCGACTTCCCCTACGACGCAACCGGCCTATCACGCGGGCGATAACCTGATCCCCTGAGGAAAATTGTGCCGGCGCCAGCGACCTCACGAGACAATTGACATGATTCCACTTTACGCAATTGTCTTCGCCCTGCCAGGACTCGCGGTCATCCTTCTGAATCACAACCACCTGCGCTATTCGATTCATCCCGCGAGCATTGCCTATTATCTGTTTCAGACATTGGTCGTCATACCGGCATACACCGCGGCGACGGTCGCCGGCCTGCTGCACTGGCTGCGCCCACGGCGAATGTTTCAGCGGCATCAGCGGCGGGTGCTGCGCACCGTCCT
Source organism: uncultured Planctomycetaceae bacterium (assembly GCA_964464105.1). Classification (GTDB taxonomy): domain Bacteria; phylum Planctomycetota; class Phycisphaerae; order UBA1845; family UTPLA1; genus CAYXEY01. The sequence continues at coordinate 502 of CAYXEY010000235.1, read as the reverse complement.
GCTGGCGGTCATCGCCGGAACGGCCACCCAGGCCATTCGCGGCATCGCGACCGCGCGCTGGGGCCTCGATAAGCGGCAGTCGATGTGGCTCATGGGCGGCGCGACGGTTGTCTGCACGTTGGCGTCGCTCATTCAGCGACGTCATGCCCGCGCCTGGGTCTGTCCGGTCTGTGGTTATGACCTGCGCGGCTCGGTGCATTCCCCCCGTTGCCCGGAATGCGGCGGACGCAACCCGCTGGTGATCGCGCAGGTCGTGCCGGCAGAGCAATCAACAGTGGAGCAAAAGTCCAATTCGCCTTTCCAGCCCGAACGGCCTGATTCCACATTAGACGCGGCGTGAATATGCGCATTGGCATCAAGGATCAGTACTTCGGCGGCGGCAAGCCGGATGCCTTCAGCTTTTCCTCGATTACCGCGCGATACGCCCGTTGGAATTGCAAATGTTCCGAATGGCATTAAGTTAAGCCAAGCGTCTATAAGTGCTTTTACCAGGCGCACTTAC
>CAYXEY010000234.1:0-8015 GCA_964464105.1 uncultured Planctomycetaceae bacterium | reverse complement strand
CCCTGCTCGGCCTGATAGGCCGCGTGGAGGTCGGGCAACATCACGTCAAAGCCGAACCCAGCGGCGGTGAGGGCCTGCCGCTCGGCGACGGAGGCATGCACTTCGATCGGGCCGATGCCGTACTCGTGCGACCAGATGTCCAGATCGAGGGCCTCGAGGCGGGCCAGCGCGGCTGCGTCGGTCACCACCACGCGGACGACCTGGTCGCCGGGTTTGATGGACAGATCGGCGGCGAGTGACAGCGTCGGCGCGAGGCCGAGCGAGCAGGCAAAGAGCGAGATGGCGCACGCGACCACGATGCGGAATCTGCGCGCGGATTTCAGGCGATGATTGAGCATGATTGGACCCACTCCGATGCCACCTGATTTTAATGGTATCTCGGAAAGGGCGGCGAATCAACGAAATCGCGTGTCGGCGAGCGCCAGCGGCATCCCGGCCGGTGGGGGCGTACGATGGTCGGAAGACGCATCCGCGTCTGGAAGGCAGTATCACATCCAAGTGCTGTAGGGCGGGTCATCGACTCGCCTTCCAGAATCTGCTCGTGCGTGATTCCCATCTCGCACGCAATGCCGAGGGAATCCCTTCCCGAATCACGTCCTCCAGTGGGGTCGTTACAGCCATCGAACCGCCTCTTCAAGCGAAGCGATCGTCATCGTGTAAACAACATGGATCGAAAGTGTCGCGACGCAAGGCAGCGCGGGCCGGCGAAAAGGAGTGTGCGGCTGGGGAGATCGGGAATGGCAGGTCTTATCGGTTGGGGGGCAGCAAAGAAGGGGGCCGGCCGGATGGACACGACAATGATTGACGTATGTCTAACTTGAAAAACGGTGACTGTCCCTATTTTTCCGTGGACAACATCATCGCCGTGAAATAGGTCCGGCTGTTGTTAAGATTAATGGGAGCCGCATGAAAGCTGTGCAGACTCACAATCACCATTAGCTTGTTGGGTGGCAAGCCAAGGCGAGGCGTTGTGCGGCGGCGACAACAACTTGCGCGTTCCATGTTGAAACTCTCGCTCTTAACGTATGGTATGATGAGAGTCCTTCTTACCAAGAGTCATCGTGGTCGGCTTAATTGAACATTGCGTTTGATTTCTGAATGAACCCTCAAAATCGTTGGGATACTCTCTGATGAAACCTGACCACTTCTTAGTTTGTACCACTCGGCATTATTGACGATAACTACCCTTGGACCTTTTTTGTCCTTTAGTAAAACATGTAGGCAGGTTGAGTGATTACCTTGTCGCTCATAGGCTAAGACTGATTGGCAATCAATTTTCTCCGGTCCAAGGCTGGCTAAATAGTAGTCTTGCTCCATAGAGCAACTACAGCAAGGAAGGACCCCCGAAAACCAAGATACTAACTCCTCGTTATTAATTGGCGCCCGCCCTGTATGAAATCTGTAATTCTCGATGGCTGAATAAATTCTCCCAAGTCGCATTGCGCAACTGATTTCTGAACTGCACGGGTCTACATACTGAGGGCCTGATGCCGACCGCGCAATCGGCTGACTTGCCGAATCACGCTCGGTCTTATTCTCAGGGTGTTTACACCCAGACCCATTTACAAATGTAAATGCAGCAATGTACATCGGCATCAATTCAATCGCTCGAATGGGCCGGAAAATTGTGGTCATGGTTGGTGCTCCTGAAGAGGGTTTGGGGAGCGCTTCCAGGGCGGCCACCAGTCGTCGGCTTGTTTGGATTTACGCTCAAGCTCCTTTAAGATGCGCCAAAGTTTCGCCGAAAATATATGTTCATAACACCGAACTTCTATTTCCTCGAGACCGTACTCCCAATTCTCGCCTTGAAGCCGCCCACGTTCTTGGTTCAATTTGTGTCGATGTTCGTGAACTACTGTTGTGAGCGTCGTTGCGAACGGCATGCCAGGCTGAATATAGATTGTGCCATCGTCATATGTTAAACCCCTATAATCGACACCTCCCCAATCGAAAAGACGATTGACGCAATTCGCGAAACACTCATTAATCCAATTCGGATCACATTTGACGAACGCGCCTATTGCAGTGCAGATTGCTTCACATACGATTCCTTGTCTATTGTCGCGCGCATCTTGCTCCACTTGCTTTCGCTGTTTGGCGAGCCAATCAGTAAGTGCAGAATAGCCAGTCGGGTCAAGCCAGTTAGACGAATTGGAAAATAAATACTCATACAGATTCAAACCATCCGCATACCCGATTGGATCCCGCGTAATCCATCGCCCGGTGACGGGGTCATTGAAGGCGTGGGCTTCGCAGGAAATGATCAAGACCAGGGCTGCGATCATAACGCAACAATTGAGTTGGCGAAACTGAACCATGCTATTTGTCCTTTTGAGTCGGAGAACTGCTTCGGACTGCCTCCGAAGTGGTCTTTTTTTCGTTCCTAATCTGTGACTGTATCGTGGGATGGGGTTTCAAAGTCCAGTACTGCTTCTTGCCGGCCAACTCGTCGGCGTCGAAGTACCGGGCGTAATTGCGCTCCATGTTGAGGCGCAATGACACGACAGCACTGCGGTTCCCTGGGTCAAGCCAATGCGCCAGTGCATCGTATCTGACGGCTGAAGGGACGTCCTTCGTAGCCTCGAAGTATGAAGCCAAGGCGCCGACCATGACGCTTGCGTATTGCAGAGTTGTCAGCGTCGTGAGGACATGGTGCTCCCGCTCCCAGCGCGGGTCGAGCTCGAATGGCCAATGTCGGTAGTACTCGTCCGGATGGTCGGTGAAGCCGCCCTGGTTGGAGACCTCCATGTTGAACCGCTCGCCGGTCGTGGGATCATCCCAGCGGCAGAACGTGTGCCCTGGCACAGCCACTGCCTTGATTGGATACCCGAGTCGCTGACCGAGGGCGACGTAGAGCACCGGAAGGCTGATGCAGGTTCCGCGGCGATTGTCGATGACCCCATGCACAAAGAGATCCTCGGGTTTCTCAAATGAAAATCCCGATTGGTCGTATCTGACTTGAAAGTCTTGTCCAACCACGGTGCACAACATCATGGCCGTGAAATAGGCCTGGCTGTTGTTGAAGTCCTTCGGAGCTGCGCGGAAGCGATGGAGGTTCCGCTGGACCTCCCTTCGGACGTGATCGGCCCAACTGTCGAGGACCCGTTGGTATTTGGACACATCCAGGGAGCGCAGTGACGGGATTTCTCTGGCAATGGCTAGATTGAGCGCAAGAACATCAATACTCTTGTCCTCTTCCTGGATCTCACGGCAGAGTCCATCCAGAGATGGCGAGGACGCACACAATGGCGTCGATGCGAGCTGGGCCTCGGCGTTTTCATCTAAGGTCTCGCTCCTCGAATCCGAATTACCCTGCGCCGTGCTCCCACGTATCAACATCCCTACGCCAGCGCAGCAAACAACAGACAGTCCAACCATCGCCGTCAGCTTCTTGAGTGACAGGCCAAGTGCGAGGCGGTGCCTATGGGCTGGGTGCGTCATGATGGAGCTCTCAATTGTGCTCTTTCGCTCTTGGTAAATCAGCAGACCGCTATCCCGCTGGTACTCGGTCTTGTAGGCCATGCGGTCGGTCGAGCCGCATTAAGACGGTGAACGTCCCTCATTTCTAGACAAATACAATTACTCATCAATTTTCGAATAGGGCGTGGTTATCGGAAATCCCGTGGAAACTAGTTTTCGCTTGCCAATTAGACATCGAAGTGCAATCACGAATTGAACAATAACCAACTGCGTTCCAAAGAAAAAAGTGATATTGCCAAGCCACGCCCAGCAAAATAAACCGCTGCCACCATAAACCGGTACTTCCACTGTCACCCCCAATTCGGGGTTGGTAATTTGCAACTCAGTAGTCCAATCCCGTGAAATAAATGGCCACCCTCGTGCATCACTACCAACTCCGGGTATCATAAATACAGCAATAGTATCATTCCTAATGTAATTTCGAGCCTGCATCGCTGTAAGTTGCAAGAATGGCCGCATTTCTGGATCGTCAATTAGACCGGACGCCTTAACATCAAAACCCTCATCGTGGACAGGAAGATCAAGTAGACTGTTGAGTTCGATGTTGTAGCCGGCTGCTTTAATTGGCGGATCCCTTCTACGCACTACAAAGTAGTCGCTCAAAATTGCAAAGAGTATTGACAAGAATATCAATAAGATGTAGAGGCGCATTCTGCGCATAAGAAGCCTCAAATTCCTGCTTTAAAGAGTCTCGTGTTCATATTCCAGGAAATCTCCCCGGCCATTGCTTCGGATCCTCGTTCTTATCTGGTGGGTTTGGCGGTCCATATGGCTCGTACCAGTTGCCCGGTTTTTTTGTATCCTTGACCGGAAGACGGCCGTGGTCCCAATTCAGTCGATAATCTTTATTCTCTTGCAGTGTATTCCAATCTACTGGGTCTATAATGATATCCCATATTTGATGTCCAGACTCCTTTTTGTCATTGGATGGAGTGGTTATTCCAGTAATTACATGATATCGTTTGTCCTTTCCCGCTATATGGGTTGGGCGGAATGCACCAAGTCGAAAATACTTGAACTTCTTTGCCGCAAAGACTTCCTCAAATTTGCGACCGAATACACCGCAATTACTTTTTTGTGTTCCATTATTGCTGCATTCGATTACCTTTTTAAGCAAATCGCGCAGTGCGAGTGCTTCTTCCTTGCAGCTTTTCATGCAACTTTCGAAACAGTCAGGTTGGCTTGCCGGAGTTGGTCCGGATTCATTTGTAGACTTGGCATCACAGGTTTTATTATCAGCGGGAGGTTTCGGTTCAGGTGGTGCGGGTGGGTCGTTCTCTTTGCAACGAGACTTACATTCTCCGTCGCAGAGTTTCTGCAGCTCTTCACCGAGTTTATCTGCATCTGTTTTGTATAATCCAAAAGGATCGACCCATACTAGCGGATTAGAACCCACGTACTCATATAGATTAAGTGCACCGGCGGCATATCCGATGGGATCGCGCGTAATCCACCGCCCGGTGACGGGGTCGTTGAAGGCGCGGCCTTCGGATGCGAGTGCCATTAAGAGGATGACAACTATCGAATAGCGATTGATCAAGAGAACCCGCTTCATCTCAATACTCCTTTCGCGCTGAACGCCCATGCGGGCCTGGCACTGCGGAATTTTTCTCATAGGCCTTGATTTGTGAGCGGTGGAGATTACGCTGGACCTCCTTGCGGACGTGGTCGGCCCAACTGTCGAGGACCCGTTGGTATTTGGACACATCCAGGGAGCGCAGTGACGGGATTTCTCTGGCGATGACGAGGTTGAGCGCGAGAGCATCAACAGGTTTGCCCTCTTCCTGGATCTGATGGCAGAGCGCATCCAGAGATGGCGCGGACGCGAGCGGGGCCTCGGCATCCTTATCTAAGGTCGCGCTCCTCGAATCCGAATGAACCTGCGCCATGCCCCCACGAATCAACACCACTACGGCAGAGCAACAAACGACAGACAGTCCGACCATCGCTGTCCGCTTGTTTCGTGACACGCCAAGGCCCGGCGTTGAGAGGCGTTGACTAGGGGCTGCGCGCATCATGATGGGACTTTCAATTGTGCTCAATTGATTCTTGTAAATACTCGCAGGATGCAATCCCGCTGGAAGTCGGGCTTGTAGGCCATGCGGTCGGACGAGCCAATTTCAGCGCCCTTATCATTGCGACCCAAAGCTGGATTGCCATTCCCATTCGGTGAGGGAATAATTTCCCTCATTTCTCACCAATTGACTTAATCAGAGGACGGCCACACTCTGGGCATTTCCCTGACAAATTACCGAGTAGAGAGTATCCACATTCGCAAGTTAAATTGTCCTTAACGTAGCCCGATCGACGATAAACGATGATCAGTCCAGCAATACTTGCCAATAGGAATACCCATAGGGGTAAAATAGATTGAATTATGGTGCCACTTGGTGCGAATCTCTCAGTGTCATTTGCGTCCACGTAGGAAATCTCGGTTGGACCATTTTTCCGATAATGGAAAAACGGTAATTGGGGAGCAAGATGACAGTGATCCTCAATTTCTATTGATAGAGCTGGGCCGATATAGTCAATGTTAAGCTCTGATGCTCGCTCAATGCCGATTACTCCGCCGCCAACAAATACACGCCAATTTAGGCTGTTAAAGTCAACGAGTAGTCGAGTAAACAGAATGCATACTACTGTATTGAACAAGACTATTGCGAGCAGACACTTCCGAATCCCAGGCCTCCTAATGTCGCCGGACTTTGCCATTCGAAACAGCCACCGTTTTCTATCGCTTCTTGTTGTCTTTCTGTGGCTTCCGCGGCCTGCCGCGCGGCAAGGCCCGCAGCCGACGGCCCAGCAGTACCTCCACCTTCGCCATGAACCGGTCAGTCCCCAGCGGACGGCCGGCCCAGGTCGAGGCTCGCAGCGACGAACAGAACTCCTTGTCGTCGGCATGGATCAACTCCTCTCGCCAGTTCAACCGACTCGCGACACGCCGCCAGGCCTTCAGATCCAGCAGCTCCGACTTCGCTGCATCATCCACATGTGCCGCGGCACTGGACCACGGATGCAACCACGCCCGCCGGACCATCTTCGCCCGCACCGGGTTGCGTTCAATATACACAAGTGTCCGCCAGAAATGCACGTCGTCCAGAGGACACGAGTAAAACCGTCCGGCCCAGAGGTGTCCGGTGCGGCCGTGGAGGCGATTGATGTAGATGCTGTGCCGGGTGTGGGCGGTGCCGATGGCCCGGGCCAGGCCGTCGGCGGTCTTGGGCGTCAGCACGAGGTGAACGTGATTGGACATCAGACAGTAGCCGTCAATGGCCACGTCGAAGCGGTCGCACTGCTCGCGGAGGGTGTGGAGGTAGAAACGGCGATCATCGTTGACGAAGAAGACGGCCTGCTTATTGTTGCCGCGATGGGTGACGTGATGCGGCGAGCCGGGCACGATGACGCGGGCGATGCGGGGCATGGGCCAATGAACACCAGCGAATCGATGAGCCAGAGGATGGATTACACCTCGAACGCATAAAAGATCGACGTAAACAGCACGTCGGCGGTGATGAGGGCAACGATGGATTTGACGACCGTCTGCGTGGTGGCGCGGCCGACGCCTTCGGCGCCGCCGGACACATTAAGGCCTTCGTAGCAAGCGATGATCGAGATCATCACGCCGAAGACCGCGGCCTTCACGATGCCGGTGATGAAGTCCTTGGGGAAAAGGGCCACCTTGGTGTATTGCAGATACTGCGAGCCATCGATGCCGAGGATCTGCGTGCCGGTCAAATATCCGCCGAAGACGCCGACGACGTCGGCCATGACGGTCAGCAGGGTGAGCATGATGACCGTGGCGAGAAAGCGCGGCACGACGAGGAACGCGATTGGGTTGAGCGCGCTGGCCCGCAGCGCCTTGATTTCCTCGCCCTCAACCATGGTGCCCAATTCGGCGGCGATGCTCGCGCCGGCGAAACCCGAGAGCACGATGCCCGACAGCAGCGGGCCCAGTTCGCGGAACATGGCGATGCCAATGACGTCGGCGACGCGCTGCAACTGGCCATACTGAGTCAGAATCGGGGCGATCTGCAGCGACAGAATGATGCCGATGAAGACCTGCACGATGAAGACGATGGGGATGCTGCGGATGCCCACGCGGACACACTGTGCCCAGAGGTTGGCGCGTCCGATGCGGACTTCCTTAAGGAACAGGGCGCGAAAGATCCAGCCCAGGACGAAGCAGTTGATCACGACGCCAAAGTAGATGCTCTTAAAGACCCAGCCGAGGGTGTCGCCGACGAGATAGATGCCGCCGCCCAGGAAGCGCAGGAAGCCGACGAAGCCATTGATCTGCCGGAGCACCGCGGCGCCGAGCACCGTAAATGCACGCGACATCGCGTTGCTTGAATCGGCCTTGCTCCGCGAGAGGGGTGGGCTCATGCCTGCATTGCCTCGGCCTCGGTGTCGCGAATGGTGAAGAACTGATCGAGCTTGGTGATCTCGAAGACGCTGCGCACGCGGCTGTTCATACCGACCAGGGCCATCTTGCCCTGATACGTGTTGACCCGGCGAAGAATATAGACAAGCGTCCC
>CAYXEY010000233.1:5800-8017 GCA_964464105.1 uncultured Planctomycetaceae bacterium | reverse complement strand
TCTACGGCCACCAGTTCCAACGATCAGATTCTCGCCGCGACGACTAACTCCAGCGTCGCCACCGGGCAGTATTCGTTCCTGGTCAAGAACCTGGCTTCAAACAGCCAGGTGATCTCGACCGGCTTCGCCACGTCGGACTCGACAACCCTGGGCGCCGGCACCCTGACCATCGAGACGTCGGCAGCCCTGGTCAACCGATCGACCCGGCTTCGCAGCCTGAATGGCGGCGCGGGCGTGCCGTCGGGCAAAATTCGAATCACCGATCGCGCCGGGGCAAGCGCCGAGGTGGACCTGACTGGCGCAGCCACGATTCGCGACGTCATTCACGCGATCAACTCGCAGACCAGCGTCGATGTGGCCGCGTCGGTGAAGGGCGATCGGCTGGTGCTGACCGATCAGAGCGGCGGGACCGGCGTGTTGCGGGTGCAGGAGGTCGGCGCGGGTCACACCGCGGCGGGCCTGGGGCTGCTCAGTAGCGTCAACGCGAATTCGCTTGAAGGACAGGATCTCGTCCGCTTGAGCGCCTCGACGGCGCTCGCGGATCTGAACGACGGCGTCGGCATTCGCCGGTCCGGCGGCTCGGGCGATTTCGCCATCAATTTGAGCGACGGCTCATCGCTGAACATCAGCCTCAGCGAGCAGATCACCGATGCCACGCGGCTGTCGACGCTGAACAACGGCGGCGGCGTGCCGGCAGGCTCATTCAAGATCACCAATCGCGCGGGACAGACCGCGAACATCGATCTCACCGCGGCGACCACGCTCGGCGACGTGAAAACAGCGGTGGCTGCGGCGAATCTCAACGTGGCCGTCACCTTCAACGGCGGCAAGCTGGTGCTGACTGACACGTCCACCGGCACCGGCAGCCTGAAAGTCGAGGAACTGTCCGGCGGCACGACCGCGGCCGCCCTGGGCATCGTCAAGCTGCCCGCGAACAATGCCATCACCGGCGACACGGTTTACCGCGTGCAGTCGCTGGGCGACGTGCTGCGCATTATCAACACAGACGTCAATAATACGAACAAGGTGACCGCGGCGCTGTCTGCGGACGGGCGCGGACTGACGCTGACCGATCACACCGGCGGGGCGGGCGCGTTCAATGTGTCGGCGATCGGCACGTCGAAGGCCGCCCTCGATCTGGGTCTCGATGCCGCGGCCTCGGGCAACACGCTCACCACGCGGCGGCTCGTCAGCGGGCTGGATTCGGTGCTTCTGCGGGCGCTCAATGGCGGCGCTGGTGTCGAGCGCGGCGTTATCTCGCTGCGCGATCGATCCGGCAATCTCGCACAAGTTGATGTCAGCGGCGCGCAGTCGCTCAATGACGTGCTCGATGCGATCAATGCCGCCGGGCTGGGCATCACTGCCTCGGCGTCGGCCAATGGGCTTGGCATTCAGATTCAGGATTCAACCGGCGGAACAGGAAACCTGCAAATTTCCGACGTGAGCGGACACACCGCCCGCGATCTGGGCATTGAAATCGACTCAGCCACCAGCACGCATCGCAGCGCGAATCTTCAGCGGCAGTATGTCTCCGAGGCCACGCGGCTCAGTTCATTCCGCGAGGGCGCGGGCGTGCCGGCGGGCAAGTTCCGCATTACCGACAGCACCGGCGCATCGGCCATTGTTGATCTGACGCAGGGCAATGAGACCACGCTTCAGGATGTCATCGAGGAAATCAACAGCCGCCCGATCGGCGTCGAGGCGTCGATCAATGCGACCGGCGACGGCATTCTGCTGACCGACACGGCCGGCGGTACGGGCAAGCTGAAGGTCGCCGAAGAGGGCGGCACGACCGCCAAGGCGCTCAATCTCCTCGGCGAAGCCGCGGCGGGCACCAATTACATCAACGGCTCGCTCGAAACGCGCATCACTGTCACCGCCGGCGACACGCTGCAATCACTGGTCACCAAGATTCGCGCGACCAACGCGCCAGTCAGTGCATCCATTGTGAACGATTCGTCCGCGGCCAACTCATTTCGATTGAATCTGACGAGCTCGGTCTCGGGTCGCGTGGGCGAGCTGGCCATAGATGGCGGCACCACGGCGCTGTCGTTCGACACACTTGTGGCGGCGCGCGATGCGGCGGTCATCTTCGGCAGCGGTGATGCGGGTTCGCCGATCGTGCTTACCAGCTCGACCAACACCATCAGCAATGCGGTCGATGGACTCAGCCTCACCCTGGTGGGTACGTCGAATCAGCCCGTGACCGTCACGGTA
>CAYXEY010000233.1:0-5790 GCA_964464105.1 uncultured Planctomycetaceae bacterium | reverse complement strand
TCGAAGGGTTGGTCAAGGACATCGGGGCCTTCGTCACCGCGTACAACACGGCCCTCTCGACCATCAAGCAGGCCACGAGCTTCAACGCCGACACCTCGCAGCGCGGCATCCTGCTGGGCGACGACGCGGCCAATCGCGTGCGCGACCGGATGAACCGCATCGCCAACCGCGTGATTCCCAACGTGCCGGGACCATACAACCGGCTGGCGTCGATCGGCGTCTCGGTGGTCAACAACGGCGGCGGCACGCTCGCGCTGGATGAAGCCAAGTTCCGCGCGGCCTATGAGGCCGATCCGGCCGCGGTCAACAAGCTCTTCACCGACGAGACCACCGGATTCGGAAAGTTCATCTCCGATGAGATCGACGGACTCACCAAGGACGACACCGGCGTGATTCCGCGGCGCGATGAGGCCCTGCAGGACACCGCGGATTTGCTGAGCAGGCGCGCCGAACAGATGCAGGTGCTCATCGACAAGCAGCGCCAGCGGTTGATGAACCAGTTCAATCAGACCGAGACGATCCTCGCGCGACTACAGCAGCAGCAGAACTCGCTGGCGGCGCTCAGCTCGATCACGCCGCAAACATAGACCGGGTGGTGACGAAGAGTTTCGCCCGCTAGAGGGAAGCGGAATTCCGGGGCCGAATATCTGTTCCGCGTTCCGACTTCCCACTTCCGCGTTCGCCCTCACACGGGCTTCACGAAAATCGACGCTTCGTGCGTCTCAATGTCGGCCGTAACCGGGTCGATCCCCGGCAGCGGCTGGCTGAGCAGGCTCTGGGCGAGCGTCTCGCTCATGATGTACTCCGCCGAGCGCTTCACCACGCGCTGAATGTCGGTGTCGCCCACCACGGCCAGGTCAATGCGCTGTTCGTATTTCAGATCGAGATCCTTGCGCTTCTGCTGAATGTGGTGGATGATCTCGCGGGCGACGCCTTCGTCACGCAGCTCGTCGGAGATTTCCGTCTTCAGCACCACGACCGCCGAGCGGCCCTGCGCCGCGGCCCAGCCGGGCTTGGCGGTCAGTTCGATCTGCACATCGTCGGGCGTCAGTTCGACGGTCTGGCCCTCGACCGTCAATGAAACGCGCCCCGATTCATCGAGGCTCTTGCGCATCGCGGCCGGATCTTTCGCGCCCGCGAGTGCTGCCTTGATGGCGTTGCCCAGCTTGCCGAACTTGGGGCCGATCGACTTGAAGTTCGGCTTCACCTGATAATTGACATAGTGATCGGCCTCGGCGGTGAACTCCACGCGCTTCACGTTGAGTTCATCGCGAATCAGCGGCTCGTGACCCCTGAGCCATTGCGTGTGCGATTTGTCAGCCAGCACGATCTCGGCCAACTCCAGCGGCTGGCGAACTTTCATTTTCGCATCAGCGCGGGCGGCCCGGCCGAGCGAGACGATGTCGCGCACCACGGCCATTTCGGCGGAGAGCGTCTCGTCGATCAGCGATGCGTCGGCGGCGGGATAATCGCGCAGGTGTACGCTGGGCGCGGCGCCGGCATTCGTCGAGCGCACGAGATTCTGATAGAGCGATTCGGCAAAGAACGGCGTGAACGGAGCGATCATCGTGGTGGTGGCGACGAGCACCTCCCACAGCGTCTGATAGGCCGCGACCTTGTCCGCATCCATGCCGGTGCGCCAGTAGCGATCGCGTCCGCGGCGCACGTACCAGTTGGACAGTGCATCCACGAACGTGATCAACGCCTTTGCGGCGGTGAAATTGTCGTAAGCGTCCATCGCGGCGCGGACGTCGCGGATCGTGCGATGCAGCTCGCTGGTGATCCAGCGGTCCAACTCGCTCTTCGTGCCTTTTTCTCCCGGCGCCCACTTGTCGATGTTCGCGTAGATCACGAAGAACGAATAGACGTTGAACAGGCGAATGAGAAACTCGCGCTGGCCTTCGGCGATGGCGCTTTCCTGGAAACGGATGCTGGTCCAAGGGGCCTGGCCGCTGAAAAACAGCCAGCGCATCGCGTCGGCGCCTTCCTTGTCGAAGATGTAAGTTGGCTCCTTGTAATTCTTCTTGCTCTTCGACATCTTCAGCCCGTCCTCGCCGAGCAGCAGGCCGAGGACGATGCAGTTGCGGAAGGGCACCGGGTATTCAGTGTTCAGTCGATTGTCGGTTTTCGGCGCGCTGGCGGCCACGCCCTTTTTTCCGAACAGCATCGTGCTGATGGCCACGAGCGAATAGAACCAGCCGCGCGTCTGATCCAGCGCTTCGCTGATGAAATCGGCGGGATACTGCGCGCTCAGATTGCGCCGACTCGCCTCGGTGTGCGGGTAGCCCCATTGCGCAAAGGGCATCGCGCCGCTGTCGTACCAGCAGTCTATCACTTCGGGTACGCGCTTCATCCGCGCTGCAGCGCATTTTTGACAATCGTATTGAATCGCGTCGATGTAGGGCTTGTGGATGCGCAGGTGATCCGACAGCGCCGGTTCCTTCGCCTTCGCTTGGTCCCACACTTCGAACCCGCTGACGCCCTTCTTCTCCTTCAGCGCCGCGTAGGAATCGACCGCCTCCATCTGTCCGCACGACTGGCAGACCCAGATCGGCAGCGGCGTGCCCCAGTAGCGCTCGCGGGAAAGCGACCAGTCCACGTTGGACTCGAGGAACTTGCCGAAGCGGCCCTCCTTGATGTGTTCGGGCAGCCAGTTGATCCGCTGGTTGTTGGCCAGCATCTCGTCCTTGAACTGCGTGGTCTTGATGAACCAGCTTCGCCGCGGATATTGAATCAGCGGATCCTGCTCGGCCCGCCAGCAGAACGGATAGTCATGGCGATACTGCTCCTGGTGCAGCAGGATGGGAATCTTCGATCCGGGATAGGCCTCGCGTTCTTTCAGATCGCGAATGATGTCTTTATCGCATTCTTTGACCCAGCGGCCGCGGCAGTAGCCCGGGGCTTCGTCTGTGAACTTGCCGTTGGGGGCGACTGCGTTGAAGAGTGGCACTTTGAAAAGAACCGATGTTTCTGCTTCTTTCTTCCATAGGTCAAAGTCAACTTCACCGAATGCTGGTGCTTCATGCACGAGCCCAGTTCCGCTATCAAGTGTCACGAAGTCGGCGCTGCACACGCGCCAGCCGGCGTACTTCTTGGTAGAAAAATCCTTCGACGTCGGCACTTGCCAGTTTCCATATGTCGTGTCGGAAGACACTGCACCGTGGCGGACGTCCGGTGTTTCAGCTGTCAACGTCGCTTCATGTCCCACCTTTCGGTCGTAATAGCATTCTCGAAACGGCGGCGCGTAGCGGAGGTGTAGTAATTGACTGCCTTTGAGGTTCGTTTCGACAGCCCAGGTATCGGCTTTGGCCTTTTTTCGAATCGACTCCACGAGGGCGGATGCGATTATCAACCGTTCATCAGTCTTAGAATCGTGTACGACGGCATAGTCGATGTCGGGATGAACGGCCGCAAACATGTTGCTCGATAGTGTCCACGGCGTCGTAGTCCAGACGAGCAATGAGACGCGCGATTCGGACTTGAATTCGGCCTTGAATCGCTCATCCTCAACCAGCGGAAAGCGCACGAAGACGCTCGGATCATCCACCTCCCGATAACCCTGACCGACCTCGCCAGACGAAAGCGCCGTGCCGCCCTGGGCCCACCACCAGACGATTTTGTAACCCTGGTATAAGAGACCCGCGTCGAAAAGCTGCTTGAGGCTCCACCACACGCTTTCGACGAACGGCTGGTGATAAGTGACGTAGGCCTCCTCCAGGTTCACCCAGAAGCCCAGCCGCTTGGTCATGTCCTCCCATTCTTTGGTGTAGCGGAAGACGCTCTCCAGGCATTTGCGGTTGAACTTCTCGACGCCGTAGGCCTCGATTTCCTCTTTTGTATGAATCCCAAGTTCCTTGCAGACTTCCACTTCGACCGGCAGGCCATGCGTGTCCCAGCCGCCCTTGCGCAGGCAGTAGTGACCGGTCATGGTCTTGTAGCGCGGGAACAGATCCTTCATCGCCCGGGTGAGGGCGTGACCCGGGTGGGGCATTCCGTTGGCCGTGGGTGGGCCTTCGAAAAAGACGAACGGCTTGCCGCCTTCGCGCTGCCGGAGGGACTTCTCGTAGATCTTGTTCTCCTCCCAGAACTTGAGGATGCGCTTCTCCTCGGCCGGGAAGTCGAACTGGCTGGGGACGGGATTGAACATCGGGGGCTCCAATGGCGGTGCGATCGTTAAAGCACCACATTTCGTCAAAGGGTATGCAAAACCGCGTGATTTGTCAGCTTGCGACAGTCATATTGAATGGCAATTGTCAACTCGGACTAGCCCCGACAGGGGCGACGGCGTGTAGCCACGGGTGAAGCGAAGGCCGCAGGCCGAAGTGAAACCCGTGGTCAGCAAAACAAGTAATGATTCCGCCCTGAAAGGGGCGGAGGAAGTGTTGGAGTACGCGACTTGCGTTGGACACGCGCATACCCGGCGCTCCGTCGCCCCTGCCGGGGCGAATTCTATTGATGAGTTCATCTATCCACGGGTTACGGCCGCAGCGCGACCTCCACCCGTGGCTACATTCCAACGCCCCGTAGGGGCTAAAGAAATGAATCACCGCTCTTCCCACACTGCCCGCGGCAGGTCGTAGCGCACCACGTTCTCCTCGCCGGAGTAGCCGGTTTGTCCGGCGGCCGTGCGTTTGAACCCGCATGATTCCATCACACGGATCGAGGCGTGCAGGTCTTCGAGCGTCTCGCCGACGACTGTGCGCACGCGCGGATCTGCAAAGACCTCGCGGAGCATTCGCCGCACGGCTTCGCGGGCGTATCCCATTCGCTGATGTGATTTCACGAGTCCGTAGCCGATGTCGACCCGTCCGGCCTCGATTTCGATCTGCGCGGCCGCCTGGTTGGCGATGCCGCTGGGGCCGGCATCGGTCGCCGAGGGCGCGCCCTTGAGGCCGATCGTGCCGATCAGGGTGCGCGGTTCCTTCAAGACGATGAACCAAAATGTAAAGATGCCGCGGTCGATTCCATCGCGGACCTCCTGCTCCATCAGCTCGGCCATGGGGATGAGGGCGTCGTCGAGAAACTCGTGCGGCCAGTCTGGCGGAATGGCGGCATTCAGAAATTGCGACAGCCGCGCCTGATCGTTTGCGGCGGCGCGAATCGCTTCGGGCGTGCCGACGCGGAGTTCGAGCCGATCGCTGGTTAAGACAGACGTATGATTCATGTCGCCACCGCCACGTGCGGTTCATGGACGCTCGCACTGGTCTTCACAATGCTGAGAAACTCGGTGTATCCCTTGGCACGCAGCGCACGGGCCCGGGTTTCGCCATCGCGAAACGTGCGGGCGATCTCGGCCAGGATTTCGACCTGAACGCCCTCTTCATCTTTGGGCGTGAGGATGATGAAGATGAGCTGGGCCGGCTCGCCATCGGGCGCATCGAAATCAACGCCTGTCTGTGATAGGCCCACGCCGATGATGGGCGCCGCCAGTCCTTCGATGCGCGCATGCGGCACGGCAATACCGCCGCCCACGCCGGTCGCCATGGCCGTTTCGCGCAGCCATACGGCGTCGCGGATCTTCTCAAATGCAAGGCCCATTTTGCCGCAAACGGCGATCGTGATTTCATCGATGACGTCGCGGCGATTGTTGGCCCGCACCGCGCCGACAAATCCCTTGGAATCGAGGTAATCAGCCAGATGTCGCGGACGCGGCATCCGCAGGATGCGCTGCATGACCGGCCCGCTGAGGATCGACGTACCGATGGCCATGATGACCAGGGCCACGAACATGCGTTCGTCGATGACGCCATTCTGAACGGCGAGCAGTGCAAGAATGGTGCCCATGGCCCC
>CAYXEY010000232.1:1008-8027 GCA_964464105.1 uncultured Planctomycetaceae bacterium | reverse complement strand
TGGCTCTGCGGCAATTCTGGTGCTGCAATTGACCTGGATGGCCCGCGCCGCCGCGGATCGCAAGGACTTCCTGCGCGAGCCCTATTCGAAGAGCGAGATTCAGTTATTCGACTGGTGTCAAAAACACACACCGCCCAATGCGGTCTTCGCCATTCCGCCGGACCTCGCCGGCTTTCGGCTGCATGCCCAACGCGCGACCGTTATCGACTTTAAATGCATGCCCATCCTTCCGGCGGATACGGTCCGCTGGGGCCAGCGTTTGGCAGCCGTCTGCGGACGTCCCATCCGCTCGCTCAACGACGCCATACAGGCCTACCGGCAGCTCGACTTAGCTCGGGCGGCGTCGCTGCATGAGCGATTCGGAGTGACCTACGTGATCACCGAACGGCCCTGGGCTAAGTGCGAACGCCTTGGACCCACAGAACCGGTTTACATCAATAAGACATACGCTATCCATTTAATTGGATCGCCAAACAACGACTCTAATCTGGCAACTTCAGACCCATCGTCGGCAGCCCACTCGAAACCGTTCAACCTATGCCAATTTGACAGACTCGGAGCAGCATCGCCGAGCCAGTCTGCCATTTCTGATTGACCGAAAGCGATGTCAGCAAGGCTTAGCCCCATGACCTCTTGGCTCCTAATTTATTGTTAATACTAATCTTACGATCCTATTTCAAGAATCAGTAAACACACACACCGCATGGCACGGCGGTTGCCCTAGCTTCCTGTGTCGAATTCCGCGCGCATCCGGTTCGCGCGGGCTCACAAAGGAGACGTAGGTTGCTTCGCCAGTTGGAAATCATGGTCGCAAACGGCCGGGCCACCCCTTGGGCCACCGATCTGGTCGATCGGCTCAGCTCCCGCGCGGTCAGTTTCCATTGGCCGGCCAGTGCCGATGAGGCGGTCGGCCTCGCCAGAACCAGCAACGTGCATGTTGCTCTAGTCGATGGCGACGTGCCGACCATCGACGGCGGCCTGACCCTGGTTCGCCGCATTCGCCAGGCCGGCATCGAGAAGCCCTGCCTGCTGGTGTGCAGCGAGCCGGACCAGCGCATGCTGCGCGACGCCCTCGAGCTCAACGTCTTCAGCGTGCTCGAAGCCAACGAAGGCTGCGCCAAGATCGCGGACATGGTGCTTCGCGTCGGACGACAGGTCTACAATTTCGACTATCCGCGGAATGACTTTACGAACTGACCGGGCCCGACGGTACGGCCCGTGAACAAATACGGAATGGTGTTGGAAGCAAATCAAGAAGGAGCAGAATCAATGTCGGTGACCAAGATGAAAGTGCGGCCGCTGGGTGACAAGGTGCTGGTGAAGCGGATCGAGGCCGAGGCCATGACCGCCGGCGGCATCATTCTTCCCGAAACCGCAAAAGAAAAGCCGAAGCGCGGTCGCGTCCAGGCCGTGGGCGATGGCAAGCTGCTCGACACCGGCGAGCGAGCGGCCCTCACCGTCAAGAAGGGTGACGAAGTGCTGTTCAGCAGCTACGCCGGCACCGAAGTGAAGATCAACAACGAGGAATTCCTCATCCTGGATGAGTCGGACATCCTGGCGACGATTGAGTAATTCAACAATCCCTGACGCGCGGCCTCATGCCGCGGCGGCTGGTGAACCCAAGGCGGAATACATGCGACCCTCGCTCTTTCAGGCAGCGCTCGACGAGTCACTCAAGTTCGGCCCCTCGGCGCGACTGGTGCTGACCTTCCCCGGCAACGAGGATTCGATGCACCTGCACCCTCTGGCCTACAACCTCGTGGACGGCTCGGGGTTTCGCATTGAAATACGCGTGTCGCAATTTGACGACGCCGAAGTGGTCGACGACGTGGTCTTCCTCGACGCGGCCTCGGTTGAAACCGTCGAGCTGCAGGTCAAGCAGAAGGGCGCCGTCTGGAACGACGAACCCTTCACCGGAATCGAAGGCGACCCCGAGGAAGGCGATCGCTGACTTCGGCGAATAAACGAACGAACTGAGATTGAAACTCAAGACAGGCAACACGGAGAAGAAATATGGCAGCGAAGAAAATCGTATTTGATGTAGAGGCCCGAGAGGCCATCCGCCGCGGCGTGAACATGCTGGCCAAGGCGGTCAAGAGCACCCTCGGCCCTTGCGGCCGCAACGTCGTACTCGAGAAGGGCTTCGGCAGCCCGACCGTCACCAAGGACGGCGTGACCGTGGCGAAGGAGATCGAGCTCGAAGACGCCTATGAAAACATGGGCGCCCAGATGGTGAAGGAAGTCGCCAGCAAGACCAGCAGCGACGCCGGCGACGGCACCACCACGGCCACGGTGTACGTCGAGGCCATCTTTAATGAAGGCCTCAAGAACGTCGCGGCCGGCGCCGACTCGATGGAACTCAAGCGCGGCATCGACCTCGCCGTGTCAGCCATCACTAACGAATACGCCCGCATGAGCCAGCCGGTCAAGGACAACAAGCAGGTTGCCCAGGTCGGCACCTGTGCCGCCAACCACGACTCCGAAATCGGCAAGCGCATCGCCGAGGCCATGGACAAGGTCGGCAAGGACGGCGTCATCACCGTCGAAGAAGGCCAGTCGATCGAGACGACCGTCGAAGTCGTCGAAGGCTTCCAGTTCGACAAGGGCTACCTCAGCCCGCACTTCGTCAACGCACCCGAAGACATGGAAGTCCGGCTGGAAAAGCCGTACATCCTGATCAACGAGAAGAAGATCTCCAGCGTCAAGGACATGATCCCCATTCTGGAGAAGATCGCAAAGGCGGGCCGCAGCCTGCTGATCATCGCCGAGGACATCGAGGGCGAGGCCCTGGCCACACTGGTCGTGAACAAGCTTCGCGGCACTCTGCAGGTCGCCGCGGTGAAGGCCCCCGGCTTCGGCGATCGCCGCAAGTCCATCCTCGAAGACATCGCCATCATGACCGGCGGCGAGGCCGTCTTTGATGAAACCGGCATGAAGCTGGAGTCGCTCGATCTGGCCAACCTGGGCCAGGCCAAGCGCGTGGTGATCGACAAGGACAACACCACCATCATCCAGGGCAACGGCACCCCGGCCAAGATCAAGGCCCGCATCGATCAGATCAAGACCGAGGCCTCCAAGACCACCAGCGACTACGACCGCGAGAAGCTCGAAGAGCGCCTCGCCAAGCTGTCCGGCGGTGTGGCCCAGATCAAGGTCGGCGCGGCCACCGAAGTCGAGATGAAGGAGAAGAAGGCCCGCGTCGAGGACGCACTGCATGCCTGCCGCGCGGCCGTGGAGGAGGGCATTCTGCCCGGCGGCGGCGTCGCCCCGCTTCGCGCCCTGGCCCGCGTGCTGGATGGCGAAGAGAAGAAGGCCCGCGGTGATCAGAAGACCGGCGTCGATATCGTGCGCCGCGCCCTCTGGGCCCCGCTGAAGGCCATTTCCGCCAACGCCGGCGTGGACGGCTCGATCGTTTCCCAGAAGGTGTTTGAGTCGAAGGACGTCAACTTCGGCTACAACGCGTTGACCGGCGAGTACGGCAACATGATCGAGATGGGAATTCTCGTTCCGGCCAAGGTCGAGCGCGTGGCGCTGCAGAACGCGGCCAGCGTCGCGGCCCTGCTCCTCACCACCGATGCCATGGTCAGCGAGATCAAGGAAGACAAGAAGCCGGCAATGCCGGGCGGAATGTAAGACGTATGGCGAATATCGAAGTGTAAACAACTCGCTATTGAGCCGGTTCGCTTGCGAGCCGAACTTCGCTAATCTAATAACTCACCAACGACACGGTTCGCTCACTCGGCGGATCGTGTCGTTGTCTTTTTTACTTTCTGAGGATCGGGATAGCCGTCACGAATTTCCCAGAACGCATCGTTCTTCCGCATTAGCGGTCGGCCCCCTTCGGTACCGGGTTCGAGGTCGTCGCGGAGCAACAGGATCAAATCTGAACTCACCGCCGGGCTGGAATAGAAATAGGAATGCCCCAGGAAGCTTGACGACACCCTTGCATCGATCAGCGTGAGATTGTGGATGCCCGCCAGTTGCCGGCGATCGCGCTGCGGCAATTTGTAAAGCCCCAGCGTGCCGAGCCGCACCGTGCTGGCGAACAGCCATTTGGCAATCAAGAGGGCCTTGTCGCCGGGAGACGAATACACGGTGAGATGTTCGCAGGCCTCGGTGATGGCCTCTGATTCGAGCCGTTGCTGGGCCACGCCGAAATCGATGTCCGCGGCGAACAAGACTATGTGTCCGATCTTGAGGGCCTTGGCGGTCGCATTCCGCGTGTCGGGCTTCGCCGCGCAGTACAGGATGTTCAACTCGCGCAAGGCCGAAGTCAGCACGTCGGTCCCGCGGCTGTGGGCGATGAAATGAACCTTCGAAAGCCCCGGCGTCCCGGCCAGGGCAGTGATGAATTGCTTGAGGTGAAAGACGGTGAATTCGCCGGATTCGCGATCGTAGTTGTAATCGCGCACCGCAACGCTCGAAAGGGTGGGCCAACTGTAGGTGATGGGTACGCCGCGCCGGCCCAGGAAATGCCACATCTGCGCCGAATCGCCGATGCCCTCCTCGAAAGCATTGGCCGCTCCATGTACATAGACGAATGCCTCCTTGCAATCGGAGAGGGCCAGCCTCTCAGCAACAATCGACTGCAGGTGCTCTGAGGCGGCGTCGTGCTCGGCCCGGGCCTCCGGCTTCCAGGTCGCCTTGCCCCCCACGACTTCCGCCGGCCAAGGCGTCGCCGGGAAGCGATCCAGTTCTTTCGTCTCGGTCAGTTGAATCGGCGTCGCCCGCCAGCGCGTTTCAGCGGTGCTCTGAACGAGCAGATCGTCCCAGTCTCTTGCGCCGAATTCGATTGTCGCCACGCCATACGCCAGCCGATTGAACCGGCGAGATCCATAACGAACCGGCTCGCCGTCCTTGCTCTCCGGCAACCGGTCGGTCGCGTAGATCACTTCAGCGGTTGTCTTTTGAAGCTCCGGCGAGACATGGTCCCACGCTGCCCGGCCTTCCATGACGATGAGATTGGGCGCGGGCATCATCGACGCGCCGCAGCCCGTCAATGTCAGCGTGAACGAAACAAGGAGCATTCGCTGCGAGAAGAACTGAGTCATTCTCGCGATCTTAATGGTTGGCCACAGGTATGCACGGGACGCAAACCAAATGGCAGAAAATCACCCAGGTTTCGTCGCCGGCTGGGTAGCTGCCAATCTCTTCTGCTCCTTTTTCTTCTGCTCGGCCATGTCCTGCAAGTCGTGATAGAAAGGCTCGGCGACTGCTCGCTCCTCTGGCGTGACGTGGTCGATGATCCACTTCTGAAATTCGTCCGGTCCCATGTTAAAGGTGCTCTTGAACGCGGGTCCTACGTCCTTGATCAACATGCCATGGCCCCAATACTCCTCAGCTTTCTCGCGCAGGAATTGGTATTTCGAAGCCGGCGGCGTGACTCGATACACCTTGGCATCGTCCACAAAAGAGCGTTTCATCGGCTCGAAGACGGAATCTGTGAACTCCTGCCGGTCGGCGTCGCTCATCCCATCAAAGTGCTTCTTAAGCTCAGCCCTCTTGACTTCATTGGAAGTCAGTGATTCCCGCCAGGAGTCAAGGAACTTCTGCTGTTCGACTCGCGAGAGGATCCGGAGGCCACGGGAGTCGCTGACGTAGTTCACGATTTCCGCCGCCGAAGCCGTAGGGATTGCCGGCTTTGACGGCGTCATGGCAATACTGAATCCAAAATAGCCAAGGATGCCCAGCACGGCGCCAAGCCCCACCAGCCCGCCAAGCATGGCCGGGCCCTTTCTAGCCTGAATGGCGCCGACGGTTTGTTGCGTCATAGATAAAAGTCTCCAATGGAAAACTCGCGCATGAAAACAGCCGGGGAAAAGGCCCTACTTCCGCCCTTTTCGACCCTCGCGGCTGGTGCGCGGTTTGAGGTCCGCGTTAAGCGTGTTAAATGTGCCGGCATCGTCGCCGGTGTGAAACGTCTCAAAGTCCCGCAACAGCGGCTGATCGGCCCGGCCCAGTCGCATCAGCTTTCCGAAATCCTCTTTGCCGACCTTTCGCCCGCCGTAAGCCTCTGCAAATGACCATTCGTAGCTCGTGCCTTCTGTCTCGAACCAGGTCGTGTTCTTGCTGAACTTCGCCAGCAGCGGGCTGCCATCTTCCAGCGTCCGCGCGTCCGCCGGACAGCGCAGCGACCTGGCCGGGTCAGCCAGATGCGGCTTCAGCGCATCCGCTAGCGTGGACCACGACGGTGTGTGCATCGGGGCCGACTTGAGCATCTCGATGTAGGGCCAGCGCTGATCGTTGGCCGCGTGATAGGCGCTCAGTGCGGCGGAGATGTCCTTCAGGTTGGCGAGGCATTGCGCGCGATCGGCCTCGATGCGTTCCTTTGACTTGCCGTCACAGGCCCCGATCATCAGGCAGGCGAGGCCGATACTAAACGCCAGAGCCAGCACGTCGGAGCGCGCAATTCCCTTGCGAATGAACCCGCGCCTCGATGTTCGATCCAATGCTCGTCGCAAACCAGCCCTCATTGCTGCCGTGGATGATAGAGGAACGAGATGGGCCTGCCACACTCACCCGTTACTGAGCAGTTGAAAAGTTGAAGAGTGGAGCAGTCGAAAACACCGATACGGTGTAAGTCGCGATATCGGCAAAACTTGCGTGTTTTTTGCCCTCTATTGCGCATCCGCGAATCTGTCCGATAAAGAGGCGTCATCCAAATGCTGACGGCACTGGCGGCCTGACGCGCAGGGTTGGGTTCCGAATGTCCGATGTCCTCGACCAAAATGAGATAGATGCCCTGCTGGCGGCGGTTTCAGCAGACATGGGCCACGTTGATGGCGAGGCCGCCGGAGGATTCTCCGGCACGAACGCCCCCCGCCGCGACGTGGACACCTACGACTTCAAGCGGCCCGAGCGCGTCAGCAAGGAGCAGATGCGGGCGTTGTTGTCGATCCACGAGGCCTTCGCCCGCAATTTCGGCGCGTCGCTCTCCGCCTTCCTGCGAACCATCGTCGAGACTCGCGTGGCCACGGCCGAACAGACCTTCACCTTGTTCCTGGTCACGTCGCGCTATA
>CAYXEY010000232.1:0-998 GCA_964464105.1 uncultured Planctomycetaceae bacterium | reverse complement strand
CATGCCTGCCGCTCGCGGGAAAGATCTGCCTGGAGATCAGCCCGCTGATCATTTATCCAATCGTCGATCGGCTCCTCGGCGGCACAAACTCGGACATGTTCATCCCGCAGCGACCGCTCACGGCGATCGAAATGCGGCTGGCCAATCGCATCATCAATCGGGCATTGGAGAACCTGGCGGAGGCCTGGCGCGAATTGGTGACCCTCGACTTCATCGTGACCGACACCGAGAGCAACCCGCACCTGGTACAGATTGTCGCGCCGAACGAAATCGTGGTGGTGATCAGCTTCGAAATCAAAATGGGCGCCCGCGCCGGCACCATGAGCCTGTGTATCCCGTTCAACGTCATCGAGGCGGTCATCGGCAAGTTGACCACGCAGAGCTGGCGTTCGTATTCCCGCGCCGAAGGCGATACCGACGAATCGCGCCGCTTGACCGGCAGCCTGCGCAGGGCGGACGTCGAAGCCCGCGTGTTTCTGGGTGGCACGCAGATCACAGTGTCCGATCTACTGAACCTCGCCCCCGGCGACATCCTGCAACTCGACAAGATGGTTGATCAGGATCTCCTCGTGCAAGTGCAGGGCCGCACGAAGTTCGCGGGACGACTCGGCAAGCTCAGGGGTAATCGAGCGATTCAAATCACGCGGACGGCCGATGCGAATGAGTCGCTTTAAAAGAAGCCATTAGCCATTGGCCATCGGCTTCTTAGCTATTCGCTAATCGTCAACGACCTCAACAGGGCCGCGTGAACCGTTGGCGTGCCAGTCACCAGCGGTAGGTCTTCCCCTTTGTACTTCTCCGCATCGATCGGCCACATCGGGCTTCCGTCGGGCCGGGTGAATTGGCCACCGCACTCTTCGATGAGCAGCGCCCCGGCGACGATGTCCCAGAGTTTGGCCTGCTGAGAAAACGCCCCGTCGATCCAACCCTGCGCCACCCAGATCAGGTGCGTGCACAGCGAACCGGCATTTCGAAATATGTATTTTTCAATCCACTCG
>CAYXEY010000231.1:0-8037 GCA_964464105.1 uncultured Planctomycetaceae bacterium | reverse complement strand
CAATTGCTTTCCTTCCTAACGACCTGATCACGACGAGGTTCTGACCCGTGCAACTATTGGCGCCATTTTCCTGGGTTCCGGCCGTCATCCTCATTCTGGCGGCGATCTACTACACCCGCGCGTATCGCAACGCGTCCTGCGCGGCCATCGTGCGCCATCTCGAATTGATCATGCGCCAGAATCTCCCACTCCCCGTGGCGCTGCAGCTCGCTGCCCAGAGCGAGCGCGGCGCTACGCGTCGCGTGCTCCATCGCACCGGACAGCTCACCCAACTGGGCATGCCCTTGTCCGATGCACTTCGTCGCGCGTTTCCGAAGTGTCCGGGCGTGGTGATGTCCGTCATCGCGGTCGCCGATCGCGCCGGCACGCTCCCCGCAACGCTCCGTGAATGGACTCCGCGACTCGAACGCATTTATGCCAACCGCGACTTCAACCTCGCCGCGAGATTCGGATACAGCGTTGCCACCTGGCTGACGTTTCTGCTGATCCTCTCGGGCGTGGGTTACTTCGTTGTGCCCAAGTTTCGCACGATTGCAGCCGACTTCGGGACCCCGCTTTCTGAGATGTCGCTCGACATGCTGGAAAGCCCCTTCACCCTGGAAATTCCCCGCACCTGGGCTGGATGGGTGTTGCGAGTCTCCGCGTTCGCAACCGTGGGCCTCCTATTCGTTCTGGCCCGCTGGGCAAAGTTCCGCTTGTTTCGGCGAAACCCGGAGCGATTGTCCGCCATCGATCAATTCGGCGATTGGGTGGCGTGGACCATCTCGCCCTTCCGCTCCGTCACCCGGGCCACGGCATGGGGACAGGCCCTGCCCTCGATCCGCCTGGCCACCGTGGCAGGCAGCTCGCTCGACGACGCCGTCCTGCAGGCATCGCAATTGGACGTCAACGCGCAATTGCGCAATCTGCTAAGGGAATGGTCGCTACGGCTCAAAACCGGGGAATCGCCGGTCGCCGCGGCCCATGCGGTGCATGCACCCGACATGCTGACCCGCTGGCTGGCCATCGGCATGCGCGACGGCACGTTTGAGTCGTCGCTGCTATTCGCCGAGGGGTATTACGTCGCCCTCGCCATGCGCCGCGGAAACACCGTGCTGCACATACTCTGGCCGTTGGTCATGTTCTTCCTGGCGTGCCTCACCGGACTCGTGCTTTACAGCATGATCGACATTCTGCGGACCATGTTGAATATGTGCCTGAGTTACATCGAGTGAATCTGCCATGATCAAAAAAAAATACAAATGGTTGCATCGCGGCTTCCTGATGCTGGAGACCACGGCCTCCATCGTAATGATCCTGCTTCTATTGAGCGCGCTCACGTGGTCGCTTGCGGAGTATTCGCGGCACGCCGAGCGCGTTCGAACCCAATCGCGCGCCCTCGCGGCGGCCGAATCGGTGCTGAATGAGATTCGCGCCGGTGTGCGCGAGGAGCTGGCCGTCTATTCGGAGCGATTCAAGGGGCTGGCCGTGGACATTCAGCGTTCACCGGGCGAGAGTGACTGGAAGGGATTCACGTTCGTTTTAGTGAGAGTCAGCGAGGTTCGCCCGGATGAGCCGCCCCGACCCATGGCGGAACTGTCCGGTTATGTAAATGAGGCGGCGCCATGAGGATGAGCGTTCGAAATACCACAGGGCGCGTCCATCGCCGCACGGGCATCACCCTGCTGGAGATCATCTGCGTGGTCATGGTGACCGGTTTCGCGCTGGGTTTGGTGACGGAAGTCTTCGTGACCCATCTGCAGGTCAACCGCCGTTTGACGGTCTCGGCAAGCCGGGCGGCGACGGTGAATTCCCTCACCCAGCGTCTTCGCGCCGATTTTCTCGCAGCAAGGTCCTTCATTGTGTCTAAATCAACGCCCGATGCCGCTGACGGAGAAACCAGCGTTACGATCAGCGGATCGAACGGTCCGACGGTTTACCGCTTTCATCGCCTCGATCGCCGCGCCTCCGAGGCCGAGCAGGATCCGGCCATCGATCAGATCATCGCTCGTACCGACGCCGCCGGCGATGTTCATCAGTGGACGCTTCAAGCTCAGACAATAGACGTCGGGCCATCGCCGGCCGCCCCGTCGCGAATCCTTGTGCTCAAGTTCCGGCATAATGGCCGCAGCTCGCCCGGATTCAACCGGCGCGAAAACCTGGAACTCTCGCTGATCACCGGAGCCGCCCCATGAGACAACCATCATCCAGGAATCGCCTCGGCTTTACGCTCCTGCTGGTCATGTTCGTCCTGACCCTGGTCGGCGTGACCCTGCTCACCCTGGGCGGAAATTTCACCCAGACGGTTCGCTACGCCCAGTCCGCCCGGATGGAGGCCCAGGCCGCGCAAATCCTGCTGAGCGGGCTGGCATGGGCCAGTTTGCACCACTCCGAACTGTCCGCCGCCACCGACACCACGCCAAACTTGCCGGATATCAGAACCCTTGCTGGTTCTGCGGATGGCGCCACGCTGTCCTGGGCCCGCGATGTCGCGAAAAACCAATGGCGACTGACCGTCACCCTCGAGCGGGGCCGCCATCGGCTCGTCCGATCGACGATTTTCCACCCGCGATCCCCTGAATCCAACGGCACCGACTCCCGATAAACTGACAGTCTGTCGGTTTCGAAACGCCGGCTGATGGTCGCATCAGCCGCACCGCGCAGGTTTTGCGGGCGTATAGAGTTCAGAGAATGACCGGCGGGACGGACTTTTCGCCGGCAACAATCCCTGAGATTGGGTGAATGCACATGCTGTCTTCTTCAAAGGCAATTGCGGCCCTGGTGTCCCTGTTTGCGGTCTCGGCCATCCCCTCAACGGCGAAGAGCCAGACTTCCACCACGATGCCGGTCTCCTCTCAGCCGTCGCGAGGCGCCGATCTCAACGGGATGGCCGAAGACGCGATTGAAGCGCTCGATCGCGGGACGGAAGAGGGAAAGAACGAAGCTGCGAAGATCACCGACACGCTCCGACAAATTGCCCCGCAATTTGCGAAGACCTACCTGCTTACCGGAAAGATGTACGCATCCGCTGGCCAGGGGCCCAATGCCATTCGCTATTTCGAGATATACAAGAACACAACCGATGGCAAAACCGACCACCGTCCATATGCGGAGTTGGCTCGCATCTATATGCGCTCCAAGAAATATCGCAACGCAAAGCGCAATCTTGAGGATGCAATCACCTGGGCTCCAGAGAAGGAGAAGGAACGGTACATTCGAGCCGAACTCACGATGGATCTGGCGGCGGTGCTTCATGAACTGAAGGATGATGCGGAAGCAATCCGCAAGGCCCGTGAAGCCGCAGGCCAGGCCAAGAACGATCCACGCATTCAAATCCTCTACGGCCGCCTGCTCCTGGAGGTTAGCAAGGGAGAAACCAAGGCGTGCCGCGACGCGGTCGCTCCGGCCATCGCCCAATTGGTCGATGATCTCGGAGCTAGTCCATTCAACATGGCAAAACTCAGCCTGTTGCGCGAGGCCCTTGTTGTCGTCGAAACAACCTGGGCTCGCGAAGTTAGCATGCAACTAAACAATGCCGAACCAGTCCACTTCTTATCGCTCGCCAGCCAGGATGTCGCCGAAATAAGTCATCGAATTGCGCTGGTCGGTGCGAGAGAATATGAAGCGCGTGCAGTGGAACTCAACTCCAACAAAGTCGAATATTTGATCCGGCTGGCGGAAATCGAAGCAATGATGGGCGCCCAACGATCTGCCATGGACCGCCTCGATGAGATTCTCAAAGCCGACCCCAGGAACAAGGAAGCGAGTGACTTGCTCGCCCGAATTAAGGCAACGCCCCCGCGGAAAATCGGCGTCGCAGCCGGCTTGTAATCCAGATTGAAATGAATAGGGCGACGTCTTCATTCGAGGCCTCAAGAACCGCCGCGCAGAAAGAAGCCGCCCAGTTTCAACGCTTCACGCGCTGGTGGTACAGCCTGTTTGCTTCCGCGAGACGATCGCCATATTGCACCGAGAAAGAAGTGCCCCCGCCCTTGCTGTCGTGCGCGGAAAACACGCGCCCCCATGGGAACTTCCACTCCAGCGATTTTTCGAGCGAAGCCTGCGCCGGCGTTAATGAACTCAGTGACAGTGGATATTCCCGGGTCGGCTCGCCGAGCTGCTCCCGAAGCAGTCGATCGTGAAACGCCTTGATTGCTGCCTCGGTGTCAAGCGAATAGCTCGACCAGTCCGTCGCGTGGGGCGGATAGAGATTCACCGAGAGGTCGAGATAGACCAGCATGTTCTCGAAGTAACAGCCATTCGCCAGCAATGGATGCCCCTCGATCGTCCCCGCGTTAAATCGGCCATGCATGAAGAGCACATCGCCGCTACCCATCCTCCGCGCTTCATCGCCCTGGGGGCCGGACATGAACTCGTCGCGCGTCAGATCCCCGTCTACAACGAATCCATTGGGCAGCGTGACGCGGCCGGTCATGGAATCGATCCGCAGCGGCGGTTCTTTTTTGACGTCTGTGTTTGACATGACGGCGTGCATCAATCAGTCAATCAAACCCTTGGCATCGAGCAGAAAACCATCCAGCGGATGGGCCTTCGTCGCCAGGCCGCGGTCGCGCTCGCGGGCGGTTTTTTTCTTTTGGCGGACGCGCTCGCGCTTGAACTCGGCGAGATCGCGTGCGGATGGTTCCTTTTTCGCATCAACCGTCGGATACCGCAGCAGGAGCCGCTCCCAGAACGTCACCTTGCCGCCCTTGGGCTTCTTGGTTTTGACCATCTCCAGACGGGTGAGAATGGGCGTGCGCTCGGCCGCTTCGGCGATGGCCTCCTTGCCGACCGGCCGAGGTTCGCGGGCACCCTTCTTGACCACAAATGTAGTCGCCAGCCGCTTGCCCAACTCGTTGTGCGGATTGGCGGCCAGTCCTTCGCCCGGACCGTTAACCGACGTATGACACGCCGTGCATGACACCGAAGATGCAATGCGTTCGACCTCGGGGGGCGACGGCGCATGATCCTTATTCGCGGGGCTCGCGCCGGCAAGGATCTCGATCCAGTTCGGCACGCCGTCGCCATCTACATCATGGTTTTTCTCGATGCGCTTGCGATCGGCGGGCTTGGCCTCGAGCGGCGCGTCGGCTTCGATGCGCAGGATTCGGTCGGACAGTGTTTCCTTGTCACCGAGGACCGCCAGCTCCTTGCCGTAAGCATTGAGCGTCGCTCCGTCCGCCTGTTCATGGCAGGACGTGCATTTCGCGGCATCGGCGATCAGCAGCACACGAAGCTGTTCAAAGTGCTTTTCCTTCGCCTGAATCGCGGAGCACGCCATGGCAAAAAGCGCGCCTGACAAAAAAAATGGCCGGCAAATCATGCCGGCCATCATAATCCGTTTTTCTGTAATTCGCGCGTCAGCGTCGTCGGCGGCGGATGCAAACAGCGGCGCCGATTGCGAGCATCGCCAGCGATGCCGGCTCGGGGATAAAGTTCGGACTGGCCAGCGACCAGAGGACCGGATCGCCCGGGGCGTTGAACTGCTGAACAATCGTGGCCGCGCCCGTCAACACATTGACCGTAAAGATGGCCTTCGTCGTGCTGGCATAGCCCCAATAGACGCCTGTCTGAGCATCGTAGGTCATGCCGCCGACCGATCCCATCGAAACTCCGCCGCCCAGGCCCGCGCCGATCTGCACCGTGCCGGGGCCTGAGGGATTGGCCTTATCGATGGCCCAAAGCGAATTGGTGATGCGATCGAGGCCGAAGAGCTGACCCGACGGGCTGAACGCCAATCCTCCGAAATCGTGCGGCGTCGTACCGATCGCCCCGATCTTGGTGGCATTGCCAGTCACAAGGTTGATCGTGGCAAGACCGGGACTGGACGACGTGCCGCCATTGACCGTGTAGGCCACGCCGGTTGTGGGGTCAAAAGCGAGGCCGCCTTCTAACGAAAACTGATTGGTCAATCCAACATTCGTGGCCTGACCGTTGGCAAGATTCAAGGTGTAGAGTCGACCGAGCGACCCGATCGACACGCCGTAAAGCACGCCATTGGGGCCAAACTCCAATCCGCCTATGGCCACCTCATCTGCATTTGACACGAGCGAATAGTTGCCGATCGGCGTGATCGTCCCGGCCACGGTGTTGATCGAATACAACGTGTCGGGGTTTTCACCGGTGGCATAGAGCGTCGCGCCGTGGGCGGCTGTTGAACATGCCATGAGCATGCTCGCGACAATTCCCAGCTTGAAATCGCTTCTCATCCCAGTTCCCCATTCGGATATGCGTCGCACTTCGACCGGCGCAATTTCCGCACGCAACCGCATCGTCCGTGCCCAGGGCGCAATGACCTTGAGCGCGGCACGAGCCGCTCCAGCCGCAGCCACCATCCCTGGAACGCTGCGCTCCAAATGAGGATACGGCTTTTCGGCTTCGTAAGTCAATTGATTCGGCTGAGTGGAGTGCCCGGTATCGCAAGAAATCGAGGGAATTCTCGGCGTTTCGCGGGTGCCGATAAGTCGTCATTGCGCCTACGCATGCCGTTCTTTGAAGCGTCTATTGTGACGCAGTCTGCCGCAAACTAACATGCGGGGGCTCGACGCGGGGTCTTACGCTAACTGCGGCGACACGACCAATGGCCTGTCGAGCCGTAACATCCGATAATAGTGGAGCGAATCGCGTTGGATTCTGCTTTCTCTCGACGTGCCTGCTTGATCCTGTGCGTCGGCGCGATTCCGATCGTAAGCGGTTGCGCATCAACGGGATATCGTGCGAAGATTCAGGCTCCGTACTCCTATGACCGAATCCTCGCCATTCGGGAGGCCGGCGACCGCAAGGACACCGTTGCAATCCCCCTTCTGGTCGATCGGCTGGAGGACGAAGATTCAGCCGTGCGTTTTTATGCCATTCTGGCGCTGGAGCGCATCACTGGGGAGCGACTCGGCTATAGATACGCGGATTCGGCAGTCGATCGTCAGCAGGCCGTCGAACGATGGCGCGAATACGCTGCGACACGGGACGGACATAAGGTTGTGTCAAGGGCTCCGACGTCCCAACCGGAGTCATGAATTGAAAATTCTGAGTCGACGACACCTGTTCGGACGCGGAGAATACCCAGGACAATCATGAGCGAGCCCGGGACAATTCGCCTGGAGTTGACCAGCAGCACGAAGTGCCTCGCGGTGGTGCGCGGCGCCGTTGAACGCATGGCCGCGCTCGAGGGTTTCAGCGGAGATGATACCCACGAGCTGACCCTGGCCATCGATGAGGCCCTCGCCAATGTGATCAAGCACGGCTATCAGAATCGTGACGATCAGCCGATCGAGTTGAGCCTTTCAACGATCCGCTCCGAAAACGGGATCCCCGGCTTGTGCATCGTGGTGCGGGATTACGGCCGGCAGGTGGACCCCGCGACCATTCAGGGGCGCGATCTCAACGAAGTTCGACCGGGCGGATTGGGCGTGCATATCATTCAGACTGTCATGGATGAAGTGGAATACAGTTGCCCCTCAGGAGGCGGCATGCAATTGAAGATGGTCAAGTTCGTTGGACCTCGGGACGAGTCGACGGCCGCTAAGCCGTCGCCGCCCCCTCCGTCCGGAGGCGCCGCTCATGGATCCTAAGGCGTCTGGCCCGGTCAAAGACATACGTCGCGGCGCGGACGCCACGGTGGTGACGCTGTCCGGCGATATTGATCTGCACCATGCCCCCGCGTTGCACTCCGCCTTGCTCGACGTGGCCGAGTCGCGGCCCCGGCGGATCATCGTCGATCTGACCGAGGTGCCCTACATGGATTCGTCCGGCGTGGGGACGCTTGTCTATATTCTCCGCCGGGTCAACAGCTATCAGGGCAAGATGGCCCTGGTCGGCATGAACAGCCGCGTGCGCAGCGTCTTTGAGATCACCAAGCTCGATCAGTTCTTCACCATTCGAGACACCGAGGCCGAGGCGATGCAGGCATGAGCCCACCCCTCTCGCGAAGCAAGGCCGATTCGGGCAACGCCATGTCGCGTGCATTCACGTTGCTTGGCGCCGCAGTGCTGCGGCAGATCAATGGCTTCGTCGGGTTCCTCCGCTTCCTCGGCGGCGGCATCTATCTCGTCGGCGACACCC
>CAYXEY010000230.1:0-8038 GCA_964464105.1 uncultured Planctomycetaceae bacterium | reverse complement strand
TTTTCCACGCGGATCGTCCTCGCAATGAGTGCTTTCAAGCATCTCGGCTCTGCATGAAGACCGCACGATCCAGATTGAGGAATTCCAAAGCCGTGCCCGCCAGCAGCCGCTTGACCGTGGTCTCGTGAAGATCGGTCATCGAGGCGATCATCTCGCCGGGCGTGGCCTCGCCGAGTGGGAATGGGTAATCAGAACCGAGGGCGATGCGCTCCGCGCCGACCAGCTTGATGAGGTGTCGAAGCACGTCCGGGTCGTGCACCAGCGAGTCGAGATAAAAGCGACCCATGTATTCGCGTGGGTTGCGGGCGTTGTCCACCTGCACCAAATCGGGCCGGGCGTGGTAGCCGTGCTCGATGCGGCCGATGGTCCAGCAGAACGAGCCGCCTCCGTGGGCGAAGCCGATTCGCAGCTTGGGCAGCCGCTCCAGCACGCCGCCGAAGATGACTGAGCAGATGGCGAGGCATGTTTCGGCGGGCATGCCGACGAGCCATGGCAGCCAGTATTGCTTCATGCGTTCCTGACCAATCATCTCCCAGGGATGCACGAAGACCGCCGCGCCGAGTTCTGCCGCCGCCTCAAAGACCGGGAACAGCTCCGGCTGGCTGAGGTTCCATTTGTTGATGTTGCTGCCGATCTGCACGCCGGGCAACTTGAGCTCATGCACGCAGCGTTCGAGTTCCTTGATGGCCAGCTCGGGGGCCTGCATCGGCAGAGTGCCCAGTCCCGCGAAGCGCGACGGGTGTCGCGCGACGACTTCGGCGATGTGATCGTTCAGGATCTGCGACAAGTCATGCGTGTGCTCGGGCTTCGCCCAGTAGCTGAACATGACCGGCACGGTGGAGAGGACCTGCACGTTGACGTCGGTCTTGTCGCAATCGGCGATGCGGGCGATGGGATCCCAGCAGTTGGATTCGATCTCGCGGAAGAACTGATCGTCCACCATCATCTTGGCTCGGCAGGGGGCGTGATGTTCCAGGCGAATGAATCCGCCGTAGCCGTATTTTTCCGCGAGATTGGGCCACTTTTCGGGCAGAATGTGGGTGTGCAGATCGATCTTAAGGGGCAGGTCGCCATGGGTAGGTTCGTGCTGCACGCGCAAGGGCCCGAATGGTGGTCTAATTTCGTCATGATACCTCAAACGCCCGAAACGTGTGCGTAGAATTGTGCGTCAAAGCGATGGAGGTTCGTGGACGCGATGAACGTCGATGCGCAGGTTGTAATTCACGCGATCGTGCTGATCTCGCTGCCCTTGGGCACGCTCGTGCTGCTGCTTGCGGTCCGACGCCGTGCGCCGCAGGGTGGCGAGGCATTGATCGCCATGACTGCGGCGGGCGTTCTCGTGCTCGGCGCCCGGGCAATCAAACACAACTGCGACCAAGGCGATCCTTTCATGCAATGGGCGGTTCCGGGAATTTGCCTCTTGATCATTTTGCTTTTTGTAGCCGATTGGATATTTCGAATCGGATGTGCGGCGTTAATGACATTCGCAATGGCAGCGCTGTGCTGGCATTACATGGGACTGGTTCATGAACCTGGCTGGACCGGTGATCCTAAACGAATGCGGTTAAGGGACGAAAATAGGCCCAAAGTGATGATTGCCGAGGCCGAAGCGTTTTTCGCGAGCAAGGCGGCCGAGGATCCGATCGATTATCCCGCATGCTGGCTGAGAGATCTGCCGCCCATTCGAGTGGCTGAGATTAAGTACGAGCTCTATGTGGGAAAATGTCCGGGACTCGGGGTGTACTCAGCCTGCTGGCATTCGTTGGCTACAGGACTGTACCGTGCCCAAGGCGGGATGCCGCGGGATCTCTGGTATCTCGGCGGACCGATCAAGGACGCCAAGGGGCGGATCGTGGTGAAAGAGCGTCCTGAGTCGTAGCGTTCATGCGTATTCGACACCCTCACCCCGGCCCTCTCCCTCGAGGGAGAGGGAGCTAATAGGCGACACTCCACTATAAACCGATTGAATCGAGGATGTCCGTGGTGCCGTGGAGGACCTTTTCGCGGAGCCGAATGTCTTGAGGAGACATCCATTCAAACTCAGCGACTTCCTTGGGGGCGGGAATCGGATCGCCTGAGAGAATTTTTGCAGACCAGCAGTAGAGCACCAGGCGGCCATCGTGTTTGGTTTGGGTCATCAGGTGCTTGCCGGGTTCGACGGTGAGGGCCAGTTCTTCTTGCAATTCACGAACTAACGCGGCCTCTTGAGTTTCGCCCTCCTCAATGCCGCCGCCGGGAAAGCACCAGGTGAGCGGCGAGCGCACCAGGGCTGATCGCCGGATCATCAGCAGCCGTCCCTCGTTTTCGATCACGGCGATGACGCCGCGAAGTGGGTTATCGGCTGTGCGTGATTCGAAGCTCATGATGAAATGTTAAAGCAGAT
Source organism: uncultured Planctomycetaceae bacterium (assembly GCA_964464105.1). Classification (GTDB taxonomy): domain Bacteria; phylum Planctomycetota; class Phycisphaerae; order UBA1845; family UTPLA1; genus CAYXEY01. The sequence continues at coordinate 5,655 of CAYXEY010000230.1, read as the reverse complement.
TCGCCGCGAGTTCCGCGAGGTGGCTGCGTTCGCCCTTGGACAACTGAATGTGCGCCGCGATCGGCTCGGCCTTGAAGCGATTCACGAGATAGTTGAACCCGTTGCTCGACGTGTCCACCCAGGGGTTGTCGATTTGATACGGGTCGCCGGTCAGCACGACCTTAGTCCCGTGTCCGACGCGGGTGATGATGGTCTTGATCTCCAGCGGCGTGAGGTTTTGAGCCTCATCGACCACTAGGAACTGCTTGGTCAGGCTGCGGCCGCGGATGTACGAAAGCGGCTGAGCGTCGACCAGTCCGCTGGACCACAGGTCGCGGGCATTCTTGATGGTGCCGACCACGCCGGCCGAGTCGATCAACGTTTCGAGCGTGTCGTTGATTGGCTTCATCCATGGGGCCAGTTTTTCATCCACGCCGCCGGGCAACGCTCCGAGGGACTTGCCCACTGGCGTGGTAGGTCGGGTCACCAATAGACTTCTGTAGCTTTTTCGCTGAGCCACCAGATGCAGTCCTGCCGCAAGGGCCAGCAGGGTCTTGCCCGTGCCGGCCTTTCCCATGATGGTGACCAGCTTGATTCGCTCGTCCAGCAGGGCGTCGAAGGCGAAGTACTGCTCCTTATTGCGCGGCTTGACCCCGCAGATTGGCTTGTCGGGCTCGTGAATGCGCACGATCGATCGGCAGCTCTCGTCGATTCGGCCGAGCAGGCTCATCGGCGTACCGTTGTTGGCCTTGAGGAGCACGAATTCATTGGGATAAATGCTGGCCCCGGCGGGCAGCGGCACAGACCCGGTGTCGGAGAACTGCCGCACGATGTCGGTCGGCTCAGTCAGTTCAATTTGACCGGTGTAGAGATCGGCCAGCCCCACGCGGTCGCTGGTGTAGTCCTCAGCTCGCAAACCGAGGGCATCGGCGCGGATGCGCAGATTGATGTCCTTGGTGACGATGACGACGCTGGCATTCGGCTCGCTGCGGCGAATCTCGCGCGCGGTGCGCAGGATCTCTGAATCGGCCGAGACCCGTTGAACGTCGCTATCCATGTCGCGGCCGCAATAGACGCGGAGCAATCCACCATTGGGCAGCTCGACGCCCTCGGCGAGGCTGTGTCCGGCGCGGAGCTGATCGAGAAGCCGTGAGACCTCGCGGGCGTTCTGCCCCCGGCTGGACTGCTCGTGTTTGAAGCGATCGATCTCGATGATCACTTCGATGGGAATGACGACGACGTTGTCGGCAAAGTGCACGATGGAGTTGGGATCGTGCAGCAGGATATTGGTATCGAGGATGTAGAACTTCCGCATGGCGGCGAGCATAGCATGTCAGAGGACTACTTCCCCTTCGAGTTTTCTTCGTACCATCGGATGGTCATCGGTATACCTTCCTCGTATCCGACCGTGGACTTCCAGCCGAGTTCCTTGCGGGCCCGCTCGGCGGAGAAGAAGGTGTCGCGGCCCATGAGCCAGACGGCGTAGCGCGTGATCATCGGCGGCTTCTTGGTCTTGAAGAGATGGCCGATGCACTCCAGCACAAAGGCAATGTTGTAGGCCACTTTGTAGGGCAGGCGGCTGGAGACCGGGGCGGCCTTGATGGTCTTCGCCACCAGGTCGAAATACTGCCGCTGGGTCAGCACGCCGTCGTTGCTGCAATTATACACTTGCCCGATTGAGGCGGGATTGTCGGCCGCGAGGATGCAGCCTTCGGCGACGTTTCCGGCGTAGACCACGTTGAGTCGATTGTCGCCGCTGCCCAAAATCTTGGCCTTGCCCTTGCGCACCATCCGCGTGAGCCGGGCGATGGTCGCGCGATCGCGCGGGCCATAAAGCCAGCTCGGTCGAATGACCGTGAACTTCACGCGGCTGCCGGCAGCCTGGCGGCGGCGAATCTCCTCCTCCACCATGACCTTGGCCCGCGTGTAATACGACCATTTGTAGAGATTTGCGCCCAGTTCGGTGCGCGATTCATCGACGACGAGCCCGGGCACATTGATGTGTCCGTACACGCTGATGCTGCTGATGTGAATGAGCCGCGGGACGCCGGCCGCCTCGGCGGCATCGAACAGATTCTTCGATCCATCGACCGTGATCTCGACGAACTCCCTCCACGGCCCCCAGTCGCCCACGCGGGCGGCTGCGTGATAGATGCACTGCACGCCTTCACAGGCACGAGCCAGCGATGCCGTGTCGTTCAGACTCCCCTCGACGAGTTCGACTCCCTGCGTCTTGAGCCAGGAAGTGTCCGATCCCTTGCGGACCAGGGCGCGGACAGGCCGTCCGCGCATTCGCAGTTGCTCAACGATGTGGCTGCCGAGCAGCCCGGTTCCGCCGGTGACGAGGTTCATTCCAGGTGCATCTCCCATGGGCGATTGGTCAGGCATTCACCGTATGAGTAGGGCGGGGGTTCGTCAAGCGTGGCCGGGCGCGGCGTGCGAAGGGAACTCACAGGGGCCGTTCTCGATTGGCGAAGTCCTTACGGATTCGTACGATGAGCACGCAGTGAGCGTACGAGGCGAGATAAATCCAATTTGGGCGATGACATGAGCGATCGGGCAGGGGAAGCAGCGATAGACATTCGTATTTCTAAGTGGACCGCGCAACTTCGCGCCGATGCGCTGTTGATCCCGATTGCCGTTGCTGATGGCAAGGTCCGCACGCGGATGCTTGCGCGGCTGCCGAAGGCGCTGGCACCGCGGCTGAGCGAATTAGTCAGTCATTATCACGGCGCTAAGAGGCCGGGAGCGATCGAGGCGACGGTCCTGCCGGACGGCTCACCCTTTCGAAGGCTGGCCTTGGTGTGCGTCGGCGAAGAGGGCAAGGTCAAGCCGGGAGATGTCCGCGCGGCGGCGGGCGCGGCCGCGGAGTGGTGTGCGCGGCAGGCGTGTCGCAGTGCAGCGGTGGATGGCGATGCGCTACAGCTTGCCGCCGGGAAAGACGCGGCGGGGCAGTGGGTTGAAGCGACGGAGCTTTCGGGTTATCGCTTCACGCGGCTGAAGTCAAAGAAACCGAACGAGCAGGGAAGGCCGATTCGGTCGCTGGCGCTCGCGTCGTCGATGGCCAGTGCCGCGATGCGTAATGCTGTTCAGCAGGCTCATGCGGTTGCAGTGTGTACAAATCTGGCCCGTGAACTCGGCCACGAGCCGCCCAATGTCATCAACCCCGTGACGCTGGCGGCGCGGATTCGTGGCATCGCGAGATCAGCTGGCCTGCGATGCACCGTTCTCGACGAGCGTCAACTTGCGGCGCGAAAGATGGGCGCATTTCTCGCAGTGGCCGCGGGCTCGGCTTCGCCGGCGCGAATGATCGTGCTCGAGCATCGCGGCGGAGGCAAGAGCCGGCCGATCGCCCTGGTCGGCAAGGCGGTCACCTACGACACCGGCGGATACTCGATCAAGCCCGCCGCCAGCATGATGGAAATGAAGTACGACAAGTGCGGCGGCATGGCGGTCATCGGCGCGATGGTGGCCGCCGCCCGCCTCAAGTTGAAGGTGAATCTCGTCGGCATCATCGGCGCCGCCGAGAACATGATTTCGAGCAACGCCTTCCGCCCAGGCGACATTGTGACGGCCTCCAACGGCACGACCATCGAGGTGAACAACACCGATGCCGAAGGACGGCTGGTGCTGGCGGATTGCCTGGTGTATGCGTGCCGGCAGTTCAAGCCGGCGGGCATTATCGATCTGGCCACGTTGACGGGTGCAATCACGTCGGCTTTAGGCAATGCCTGCGGCGGACTCTACACCCATGACGACAAACTCGCTGAAGCGCTTATTCAAGCAGGCGAGCGGACCGACGAGCGGCTGTGGCGGATGCCGTTGTGGACGGTCTATCGCGATCAAATTGTCGGCAATGACAGCGACCTGAAAAACGTGGGAGGGCCATCGGGCGGCGCGAACGTCGCCGCGGCATTCCTGCGCGAGTTCGTAGATGCCAAGACCCCCTGGGCCCATCTCGATATCGCGGGCGTTTCGCGAACGGACAAGGCGTTGGCGTATTGCCCGATTGGTGCGACGGGGTTTGGCGTGCGGCTGCTGGTCGATTATTTAGACAAACTGACGCGAAATGGATGAATCAATACTGGTGAGATTCGAATTCGAGTCACGGTTTGAATAATGCACGCAAATCGCGAGCTCCGTGCAGGACGCGGACCAACTCAATGCCGTCACGTAAGGGCCGGTAGAAAAATATGTAATTGCCGACTGGAAATCGTCGCAGGGCGGGCAATTCCGAGCACTCCGGTCCTATCAATGGTGCGTCAGCAAGTACGCGAAGTTTCTCGACAAATGAATCAATCAGCGGTCCGCGGCTGCAGGATTGTCTAACGCGATGAAACTACTGATATCAATAAGGTCGTTTTCGGCATCAGGTGAGTAGACAATCCGGGCCATGAGGGGTTAAGGACTCTTGGCTGCCAGAATTCGCTTGCGTACTGCGGCCTTGAGTGATTCAACATCAAGCGGTTTGCCTTGACCTTGATTCAATTGATTAAGACCAGAATTGAGTGCCTCGCGCAGCGTGTCTTCGGTCCAAAGCGGCAGGTGCTGAAGCAGGTCAAGGCCTTCCTCAACAACTTCGTCAGCGGAGGCGTATCGGCCGGACCTGATTTCGTCGGCGACGAACCGCTCTTTTTCCGGGGAGAGTGAGAATTTCATGATAGGCTTCCAGGGCCAAGAACCACCTATAAGCATAGCATTTCTGATTCGACGGGGTCAATTTGCCAGGTCTACTTTTTTCAATTTCGACCGTGGCGATCCTCATTTCTTCTTGGCAGTTCTCTTGCGGCGCGCCTTGGGCTCGGCCCGTGGCTCCTCTTTAGCGGGAGAACTTTCGGTCGTTGTGGTGCTCTCGAGCAGTGGGGCGTCCGTCTGCACACCGCCTTCTACGACGATTGTATTTTCGCCGTACTCCGCCCCGCCTTCGTCGCCGCCGATCAGTTCGACTTCTTCATCTGCCCGCGCTGTCACGCGCTTGGCGATGGCCATCAGGTTGTCGCGCAGCTCCTCTTTGTTGATGCGCTTGATCGAAGCACACGAATTGACCACCTCGCCGATGTAGCGTTCGAAGACGCTGCGGCGATCGGCTTCGTACTTGGTCTTCTTTCGGCGATTCAAATAAGCCTGCAACTTGCGGCAGGCTTCCTGCATCGCCAGCTTGATCTCCTTGCGGATCTCGTCGTAGTCGGCGACGGCCTCCTTGCCCTCGCTGGTGAACGGAACCCAGACGCTGGCCATGTGCACCAGCACCGCGAGCGGGCCCTGCGGCAGTCCGCCGCCGGGCTGCGGCAGTCCATATCGACGCCAGTCGGTATCGATGACCGCCTTGGTGATCGAGCAGGCGCTGGCCTGATAGAGCAGGGGCACACGGTTGGCGAAGCGCATGAGTTTGGCGGTCGATGGAGCGCGGGTTTCTTTGACCACCTTGCCGCGTTTGACCACAGCCTCTGCCGCCGCGGCAGTTTCTTCCGCGGCAAGCTCAATGGGATCGGGCCCGAGTTCGCCGCCATAGGCCAGACCAACTTCGATCTGGAATGGATTGCCGCGATAGACCGCCGGACTGCGCGTCGCTGCCGTAAAGAACTCGGCTTTCACACCCTTGAGCAATCCCGCAAGAATCTGCTTCGGTCCGATGGGGCTGAGGCAATCGGTCGCCGGCGGACGAATCGGCGTCTC
>CAYXEY010000229.1:7434-8053 GCA_964464105.1 uncultured Planctomycetaceae bacterium | reverse complement strand
TGTGCTACATCGCGTGTGAAGATGGATGTCATCAATCGATCAAGTGGGAGCGCGTGCCGGAGCCGGAGTTTGCAAAACGGTACGCAACCGCGCCGGGCGGCAACGGTCATTCCCCGGCGTTCGTCAATCCCAACATGGCCTATCACAAATCCGGCGACGTGGACGTGCTGGCCGGCGCGGGTCAGGGCTACGTCGGCGTGTTCACCATCAACCGGAACACCTGCGTCGGCTGCAACATGTGCTCGCTGGTCTGTCCGGTCGAGCGATGCATCACGATGAAGCAGGTCCCCAGCCACCTTCCGAAAATGAACTGGAAGGAATACCAGCGGAAGTTGGCGGCGGGAGAGGTTGCCAAGATCGAACCGCCCAGCCATGTCTAGCCGCGGGCCAAACGATTTCCGGTCTATCGCATAAACCATTGCAAAATAAGCATTAACGGACGACATCGGCATCACTTTGGCGCGGGATTCCAGCCAAAGTGTGCCCCAATCCGGTTCGATTTAACAGCATTACCAGTTGTTAAACTGGGAAGGCTGGGTAATATGCACGAATCGCAGCGCATCGACGAACACGCACCTGAGCGCGCCGCCATTGCTGATGTTCTCGAGCGAGCGCGGAC
>CAYXEY010000229.1:4092-7424 GCA_964464105.1 uncultured Planctomycetaceae bacterium | reverse complement strand
GCGTGTGAAATCTGTCTTCACAACTGGCGAAGTCGCCGAGATCTGCAAGATCAGCCAGCAGACGGTCATTCGCTGTTTCGACAACGGCAAGCTCCGCGGTTTCCGCGTGCCCGGCTCCAAGTTCAGGCGCATTCCCCGGGAAGCACTGCTCGAGTTCATGCGGGTCAACCACATTCCGGTCGAACAACTCGAATCGGGCAAGCAGCGTGTGCTGCTGGTGGATGACGATCCGGCGATCATCGAGATGCTGGTCGATCTGCTCGGACGTGACGGCCGCTTCGAAGTGAAATCGGCCAGCAACGGCTTCGACGCCGGCGCCCTCACCAAGGAATTCAAGCCCGATATTTTAATTCTTGACTACATGCTGCCGGACATCAACGGCAACAAGGTGTGCGAGCGGATTCGCAGCGATCCGGACGTGGGGGACATGCGGATCATCGTGGTGTCGGGCGCCGTGAATCCCAGCGAAGTCGATGGATTGCTGGCGGCCGGGGCCAATGAGTTCATACAAAAGCCGTTTGACGTCGATCACCTGATCTCGCGCATGGTCCACTTGTTGAAGACCGCCTGAGAGAGTTTCGTCCGGCCTTCGCCGCGCGGGGGCGCGAGCGCCGCTGATTGACCCGCGCAGCGAAGTTCGGAATTCCTGGCGATGGCGGCGGACGCAACGGCATTGACTGAGCAGAAGAAGATCGAGCTGGTCATGGCCCAGCTCGAGTCGCTGCCGGCGCTCTCGCCGATCGTCACCCGCATCCTTGAAATTACGTCAGATAACACATCCAACTCGCGCGAATTGATCTCGCTGATCGAAGGCGACCCGTCGCTGACGGCCCGCGTACTTTCCACGCTGAATCGTTCCGATCTGGGCGTGCGCGGCGCTGAGACGGCGACCGTCGCGACAGCGGTGACGTTGCTGGGCTACAAGACCATTCGACATGTCGCGCTCGGCGTGAAGGTGATGGAATTGTTCGGCGGCGCGGATGACGAAAGCGTCGGCGAAAAGGATTTTGATCGACTCGAGTTCTGGAAACACTGCCTCGGCGTGGCCTGCGCGGCCCGCGGACTGGCCGATGCCGTGGGCGGTTGGGAGCCCGAAGAAGCCTTTGTTTGCGGACTTTTACACGACATCGGCAAGGCAGCGGTCGAAGCCACGCTCCCCAAGAGTGCCGCACGGATCGCCCGTGCCGCAAATGAGACACGTGGCGATATAGCGGATTCCGAGCGCTCTTTCCTCGGCATGGATCACGCCGTCATCGGCCGGCGACTGGCCGAGCGCTGGGGCCTTCCACCACGCGTTGTTGAGACCATCTGGCTGCATCACCACGACGCCGACTCGCTGCCGCCATCCGTTGCGGCCGGCCGTCATGTGCAGATCGTTCAACTCGCCGACACACTGGTGCGCGAACAACGCATCGGCTGGTCCGGCAATCATCGCATCACCGCGTCTTCTTCGACACTGGCGAAGAACCTGGGTCTCGAGGCGTCCGCATTAGAGGCGGTGTCTTCGACCCTTGTTGACGAGATTGAGCATCGGGCCGAGTGGATCGGACTGGCAGGACTTGACGGCCGCGAGCTGTACATCAAGGCCCTGGGCCAAGCCTCCGCGGAGCTCGCGGCACTCAATGCGTCACTGGCCGATCAAAATCAACGGTTTGCTCAAACCGCGCGGTATTTCGACTCCATGGGCTGGCTCAGCCAGAACCTATCGTCACGTGCGACGGTTCGCGAGGTCTGCGGCGCGGCGGCTGAGGCAGTTCGCCAGGCCCTCAATGTGCCTGCGGCGCTGTGCTTCACCTCCAGCATTCGAGGCGACTACTTCGACATCGGCGTGGCCGAGACGGGGCAGATCTCGACCGAGGTGCTCGACGCATCTGCCGTGAGCGCACCCGATCCGCGCGAAGTGGATTTCGCTGCCCGGCTTGCAATGACCGGCACATGGCTCTCGCCGCCGGGCCGCTCGTTTGATTCCATTCTCGAACGGAATCGTGCGATTTTCGACGCCAATCCGGTGTGGCTCCTTCCGCTCATCCTGGAACGGCGCTTCGTCGGAGGCGTGCTCGTGTCCGCCGAGCCGGAGCGCGTTGCCGCATGGCATGCCGAGGCGCGACAGCTCGCTGCCCTCGTGGCCACGCTGGGTCTCACGTTATCGAATGCGCGATCGCGCACCGACTCGCTCGCATTGGGTGAAGAGCTGACCGAGGCCAATCGCCGCAGTACCGTCGCCGCCGCCGAGAACTATCACTCGCGCACTTTACAGACAATCGTCGCCATGGCGGCCGGCGCGGCCCACGAAATGAACAACCCGCTGGCCGTCATTTCCGGACGCGCCCAGATGCTCCGCTCCCGTGCCGTGACCGAGGAGGATCGCCGAAGCCTCGACGTGATCGTTGAGCAGGTGAAGGCCTGCGGCAGCATCGCCTCGGAACTCATGGAATTCGCCCGGCCCGCGGCCCCGGCGACGGAATCAGTTGCGTTGAAAATCCCGATCGAGCAGGCCCGGCGGACGCTGATCGAAAAGGGTGTTTTTCAGCCCGACGAAGTGTTCGTGGAGATTGCGTCCGATACGCCGGTGGTGGCCTTCGACAGCGCCCGATTGACGCGTGTATTTACGGAACTTCTGACCAACGCAGCCACGGCCACGCCGTTGCCGGGACGCCGCGTTGGCATCAAGGCTTGTCTTGATCGAACCGACAAACAAGTGGTCGTGCTGGTGTCCGACAACGGTCACGGCATGCCGCCGGAGGTGCTGGAGCGGGCCATGGATCCGTTCTTCTCGCATCAACCGGCGGGCCGGCGCCGCGGACTCGGGCTTGCCCGGGTTCGGCACTGGGTGCGGCAATCGGGAGGAGATGTCCGGCTGGAAAGCAGGCCGGGCGAGGGGACGATCGTGCGGCTGCGTCTGCCCGTATTCAGTGGAAGCATGGGGCGCGGCGAAGTCGCGGGGTCGGAAAAGTAGAAGCGGGCCACGAGGGGACGAGGAAACCGACGCTTGTCGGTATTCGCGCGGGGGAACCGGCTGACGAGGCCGACGGCGCGAACAAGGGGGAAAGGAAGCGCTCATGCATGAGGCAGCCAGCGTTCTGATCGTCATGGAGGACGTCGCGCAATGTGCGGTGCTGACCGAGCGGATGACCGCCGGCGCCGCGGCCGATGTCACGATTGCAGCCAATCTACAGGAAGCGAAAACACTCATCGACGCGGCTCACTTCGACGCCATTCTGGTGGCATCGAGTCTGCCCGACGGCGATGGCTTGTCCCTTCTGCGCGACGACCCCGAGCAGGACACGCCGGTGATCGTGCTGGATGAATCGCTCGACGCCGCGCGGGTGCTC
>CAYXEY010000229.1:0-4049 GCA_964464105.1 uncultured Planctomycetaceae bacterium | reverse complement strand
ATGCCCTGCGGCTGGGCGCGGTCGACGTGCTACCCCGGCCGACCGATCTGGCCCGGCTGGTCGAGGTCGTGCGTTCCACATTGGACGACGGCCGACAGCGGCGGCGGCAGGAGTCGCGGATGCAGCGAATGCGACGCATGTCGAATCGCATGATGAAGGACCGCCGCGAGCTGCGCCTGCGGATCGACCTGATCTGCAAGGACATCGTTCACGCCTATCGACGGCTGGCGGAGAAGGTGGTCGATCATGCCGGTCCATCGCTGAGCGGCGGACGCGCGGACGACAACTGAGCATTTGGCTCAAGCCTGGCCGCGGAGATATTCTCAAGCTGCGGATTCTCCAGTCCGGTGGGCACGACCGGCGTAACCACAATCGGCGGCCCTTTGCCACCTCGACGAAGCCATCGTCCGAGCGCGAGCGCCCAGTTGAGCCGCCGAGGGAGCACTTCCTCGATATTGTGCAAGTCAGACTCTGGCATGATTCGAAGAAGGAATAGGGTCACGCAGGTAATGGCCAGGCCAAGTCGAGTAAATCCCAGGGCGAGCCTCGACGCGGCGAGCGTGCCACTGTAGTGAATGCTCTGTCCGATGAACACAATCGAAATCACGGTCAGGCACGGAATCGCGACGACGCGAAGCGCGGTCCAGTCCGGCTTGAGGGGAACGATCTTTCGCACATAGTGGGAAGCGGCCCATCCGCCGGCGGCGGCCCCCACGATGCGGGCTGCCGCAACCCCGCACAGGGCCGCGGTTGCACCGAAGCGTGACAGATACCAGCCCAGGATCGCCAGTGCCGCCAGACTGGCGATGTTCTGCAGGAGGATGATTCGCAGTCGGTCACCGGGCTTGCCTGCGGCATTCACGGCCTGCTGGTGAATCAGGAACATGCCGATCACGATGAAATGCACCGCGAGAACGCGAAAAGGCATGACGCCGCCCGCGTGGTATTTTGATCCGGCGAGAATGTCAACCAGCAGGCGGCTGCCGACGAGAAGGCAAGCGCCTCCAAACCCGAAGATGTAAAGCAAGGCGCGGCGCATGACCTGGATTCCGCGCAAAAGCGAATCCTTGTTCCGGGCGGCGGCGGTTGAAAGCGCCGTCAGCGGTACGGCGGTGATGCCGTCTAGCGTCGTGGTAAGCCGGTCGAAAAATGTTCTCGGGACGTAATAAATCGCCTTGGCTTCATTGCTCATGAACGCCGCGACCACCCACTGATCGCCATAGGCTGCGATGGAGTTGAGATAGCGCTCCGCGTGATATGGAAGCGACATCTTCAAATGATGGAGCCCCGCGCCCGGAGACGGAAGGCCGGCTATGAGCCTCCAGACGGGCTTCGAGAAGATGATGATGGCCGGAAACTGGGCAACGCCCTGAATGAATATGAATGCCTTGATGGGCGCATCGGCGCCAAACCACGCCTGAACCCCAGGCCACGCTCCGCGCGCCAGGCCGATGTACGCGCCGATGGACAGGACCGACCAGGCAATCTGGTTCAGCGGAACACAAAGACTGAGCATGCCGTAGTTTCGTGTGCCGCGCAGCAGAACGGTCAGCAACTGGTGGCCGATCATGGCCACGACGTAGGGAATTCCCCAGAGGATGAGCGTGGGAGAGATTGCGCCGTCCAGAAAAACGCGGCTGATCGGTCCTGCCAGGATCCAGAGCGCCAGACACAGCACAACTGACACAACACAGACTGTCCAGAGATAGGTCCGCGCCAGGTCGCGGCCGGTGGACGGGTCCGACTCCATCAAGCCGGGCAGGCGGCGATCGACGGCCAGCCCAAGGCCCAGATCTCCGAAGATGACGCACGATTGAGCAAGCACGCTCAATACAGTCACAAATGCCAGCTCGTCGGTGTGAAACCAACGCGTGTAAAAAAAGACGCTGCCGATGGATATGACGAGGCTGCTCGTGCGCGCAGCCACCATGAGCAGAGCATTTCGGGCCGTTTCACGGGCTAGCGTCATGGATCGTGGCTCGCGCGGCGGTGTGCATCGTGTTCAAAACGCTGCACGTCGGAACTCGCCGCCATCTTAATCAGAATCGGCCGATTGTCCGTCCGACATCGGCCGGATAGCCGCTTACGGGATCACGCCCGAGGCGATCAGAAAATCGCACATCCTGTCAGCAAGGTATGCAATGCCGGCATCGTTGTAGTGCACGTGATCGATGAAAAACTCGGGATGCCCCTCAAGCGTCCGGGCGTTATCGATGAGCGGCACCCCGCACTTCTCGGCGGTTCGCCTGATTTCGTCGTTGTAATGCGCGTGCTGCCGGATGAACTCGTCATGCAGGGGATAGACGATGAGGTGGTTGTAGTCTTTCACGCCGTGATGCTTCACAAACATGTCTTCTCGTGGGTCATCGGCTTGCGTGGCGAGCATGAATTTCACGCCGTGGACCTTGCAGATGGCGGCCATGCTCTCGAGATTCCGTCGAAACGTCGGCTCTCCCGGCAGCGGCTTGTCGCCCCAGGCGGCGCGGCGCATTTGCTTGCGGCCGCCCAGGTCCAGGGCGTATAGCTTGTTTGAAATCAACCAGTAAAGCTGGAATTGCTGAGGGATCGCAGTCAGCAGATTGGGCGCCCGGTCGAGGTTCGGCAGGGCGAAGTAGGGCGTGCCGTAGGCATTCGAATAGTCGGGTTTGAAATCCGGAAACCAGTTCACCAGCAGGTCATTCATGTTTTCGGTGGCGATGACCAGATCGGGCTGCCAGTTCAACACGTCCAGTTGCAGCAGTAGAAGCATTTGCGTCGTGCAGTACGCTGAGTGACCCTGGTTGATCACTTCGATGTTGTCGCGCTTAAGCCGTGAACGCAGGCGTTTCTGGACTTCAATCGGGTAGTCAGTGGACACGCCGGTCGTCGAGCCGGGGTTGTAGCATTCGGTGGTCGACCCGCCGAGGCAGACGATGCGAAAGGTCCCGGGCGGTTTGATCAACGGATAAAGCTCGCCATGGCGACTGGTGATCTTGCCGGGAGTCTCGTTGGGGCGAACGCCGAACATGCGAAATGGAATCAGTGCCTCGGCGGGTCGAAGCACGGCATTGCGATTGTTGTTGAAGAATCCGTAACCTTTGACGGCATCGCGCGTGCGAATCGCCAGCTCGGCGACGCAAACCAGGAGGCCCAGCGTGATGAGCGCCATGAAGACGCGCTGCTTGCGCGTCAGCCGACGATTTGCATCGGGCAGTGTATTTTGGAGTTGCGGACCGCAGGCCACGTCGTTCATACGCCGAGTCTTTCCGATTGGTCGAGCGAATTTGGCCGGGGGTCGAATGACATCGTCCGCAAGGGCATCAGAAGAGCGTGTAGATGAACGGCGCCGCGCCAGTGGCCGAGAGGACCATCAGCGTGCCAAATCCCAGCAGCACAATCAGCAGGGGAAGCATCCACCATTTCTTGTTGTTCTTCAGAAAGTAGAGATAATCTGAAACGAACGAGGCGCGGCGATCATCTGCTCCGCGGGAAAACGCGTTGGAATCGGACGGCCCCTCATTCTGAATGCTCACGATTGGTTCCCGCCTTCGGCCCGGTTGACGTACGATGCTGCATAGCATTTTAGCCGACGAGTGGAATCCGTCGCAAACACTGGCGTTTTCATGCAAGTTTGAAAGACCGAGAATCCCATGTCGCGACATGCGCCAGTGATCGACCCATCGGCAGATTCAACCACTCCCGAGTGGGCCCGCGCGCTGGCGCGCTCCACGCCGCATGCGCCGCTGATGGCGCCCTTCATGACGTACCTCGTGCTGTTGCCGCTCGATGGGTTGTTTCCGGACGAGCTGCGCTGGATCGGCATGCTGATCCGCGGATGCGTTTCGGTCTGGGTGGCATGGGTCTTTCGTTCGTACTACCCGCCGCCGGGGCGGCCCTACTGGATTCTGTCCATCGTGGTCGGCATCTTTGCGGCCTGGGGTTGGGTGGCCGGACAGTACCTGTTCGACCGTTGGGGATTGGGCCGGCCGCTGTCGTGGGGCTCGCTCTTTTCATCGTCGCCGACTTTGTTGGGCGCGGCGCAGGAGCCCTTCAATGCCGCGGCGCGAATT
>CAYXEY010000228.1:0-8099 GCA_964464105.1 uncultured Planctomycetaceae bacterium | reverse complement strand
CTCCTTGAACAGTCCTTTCGCCTGAGCCGCGACACATCGCTGCTGGCTCTGCAACGCGAACTTGTCCTGGGCCTCGCGGGTCACGCCGTGCCGCTCGGCCACGTTCTCCGCCGTTTCACCCATGCTGTAAGGTTGATACTTCGCGGCCAGCTTCGGGTTGGTCATGCGCCAGCCCAGCGAGCTGTCGTACATCGTCTGGTTGCCGCGAACCCACGGCTCCTCCGGCTTCGGAAGCACCAGCGGCGCGCGGCTCATCGACTCGCAGCCGCCGGCGATGAACACGTCGCCATGACCCGCCTCAATCATCCGCGCCGCCGTGGCCACGGCCTCCAGCCCGGATGCACATAATCGATTGACCGTCACGCCGGGCACGCTGTCCGGCAGACCGGCGAGCAGCACGGCCATGCGGGCGGCGTTGCGGTTGTCCTCGCCGGCCTGATTGGCAGCGCCCCAATAGCAGTCGTCGATCAACTTGGGATCGATCTTTGCCCGGCTGACGAGTTCGCGTATGACCATGCCACCGAGGTCGTCAGGACGAACGGTGGCCAGAGCGCCACGAAACCGCCCAATCGGCGTGCGGAGACATTCAACAATGACAGCATAACGCATGGGAGAACCTCGGGAGGGCCTTCGGCCAACTGCAATCGGCCGTCAGCCAATGCGTGACGGCGATGGGTTACATGTTATGAGGAAAAGAGTAGCTTGGAGAAACCTCTATCGGCCCACACTTCGGCTGAAACCTGACGGCTGACGGCCTTTTATTACAACCCCACCTTGATCGCCAGCCCGCAGGCGAAAATCGTGAGTCCGCCAAAGACGTGACTGAAGCGGCCGAATCGGGCCATCAATTGGGGACGCACGGCCGTCCGCGCCAGCATGACCAGCGTGGTCATGGTCGCAATGGTGACGACGGCGAACACCGATGTCACCAGCACCACGACCCCCCAATTGTGCTGGGCAGCCGGGACCATCAGCAGCGGAATCAGCGGCTCACATGGTCCGAACAGAAATATCGTGAAGAGGATCCACGGGGTCATCGACTTCACCTGCTGCACCGACGTACCGGCGGTTCCAGCACCCGGGGCATGGGGCATCACGTGTGGGTGAAGATGGTCGCCCTGGTGAGAGTGACCGTGGCTGTGAACTGTGCCGTCATCGTGCACGTGAACATGGCTATGCGGTCGGTTGCGCACCGCTTCGCGAATACCCCAGATGGTGTAGGCCAGGCCGAAACCCAGCAGGAGCCAGCCCGCGATTTCGCCGCGGCGGGACTCAATGGCCTCCATGTTCGCAAGAAGGGCGCCAATGCCGATGCCGATAAATCCGACAACCACGGAACTCAGCACGTGTCCTAATCCGCAGAGCAGCGTAATGGCCAGGGTCTTGCGATTCGACCATCCGCCGATGCGCGACATGGCCACGAAGGGCACGTAGTGATCGGGCCCGATCAGGGTGTGGATAAACCCGATCGAAGCGGCGGAGCCGGTCAGTAACCAGACGGTCGATTCCAAGGGGGCCTCGTCTTCCCGCGCGGGGGAGGTGAATCTGGCGGGATAGTGTAATCGCGGTGTGAGGGAATTCCTAAAGCGGCGAAAAGGCACTGAGACAGGCGGGCATGAAGTGATCAAAACAGATCGGGGCGGGCGCGGACAGAAAAATAAATCCAACTTCAACTGGAAATCCGCGCCGCCGATTTAGAGTCAATGGTATAAGAGAGATGATGGCGCGCGCGCAACTTCATTGCTGCTGGATCATTGCCATAATCGCGGGGTCGCGCGTCGCGGCCGCGGATTCGCCCGGTATTGCGCGCAATTCCCCACCCCACCCGCGGCAGACGGGACATTTCGAGTCGGCCATTCCGATGCTGGCCGACCCGCCCCCGAGCCAGCCGGCATCGACCCGCCCGGCATCCGCACCTACCGCCGAATTGAACGACGCCCTCTCTTTGCTCACGGGCAATAACTCCGCGACCGTTCGCCGACTGGGGGCCCGGCAATTGCTGGCCCAGGGGACACCCGAGGCGATTGAAAAGCTTCGAACGATCCTGGCCGCTCCTGCCGACGCCGCCGCGGTCGCCGCGATTTGTGATGTCCTTGCTCAATCCGGTCTGACGCCTTCCGCATTACTGGCCCCCTTGGCCAACCTGCTCGGCGATGCCCGTGCCGGCATGTCCGATTCGGCCTGTCGTGCACTGGTCGCAACGCAGGATGGACCGGTCGTGTCGCTGGTCCGAACCGCATCCCGCGATAAGAAGAACACCGTCGAGCATCGCGTCGCCGCGATTCGATGCCTCGGGCGACTGGCCCAGGATAAGTCGGCAGTTTCATCGCTCATTGAACAGGCTGATGACGCTCCGAAGTCGATTCAAATCGCGATCCTGAGCGCCCTGAGTGACGCGGCCCAGGAACGGTTCGGAACGATTGCCGAAGCGAAGGCCTGGTGGTCCGAGAACCGCAATCTCACGGATACACAATGGCAACGGCGAAACAACTCGGCCCTGCAAAGGCGGTATATCGCCGCCGTGGCGACGCAATCTGAAGTAACCCAGCGCCTTGCCGGACTGATCCGCGCCGATTTTCTCCGCGCAACGGAGGCCGACCGCCCCAAGGCCCTGCTTACATTATTGGAGGACGATCTGCCCGCGATCCGCGAGCTGGCCCTCGATCTGGTCAACACCTGGATCACCGATCGCAAGGAGATCGGAGCGGACATCCGGAGTCGCCTGGGCGAACTCATCGATGATCCCGAAGTTGCCATTCGCCGCCGGGCATCGAAGATGGTCGGCGACCTTCGCCTGACAGCTGAGGCCTCGCGCGTGGCTGCCGCGATCGAGCGCGAGACCGATCCCGAGGTACGAGCCGCCCTGATCGACGCGGCCGGACGGCTAGACGATCGCACGTTTGTTGAGATTCTGATCCCACGACTGAATGACGACTCGGCCATCGTGGTATCGGCGGCGGCAGGCGCGCTTTCAAATCTCGCACGCCGCGGATTCGGCAAGGCCGAGGATATTGAGGCCGTGTCAACCGCGTTGGCTGGGCGGCTCTCATCCGCGCCCCGGACAGACGAGCTTCGCGCCCGGCTGCTCGCGGCCATGAGCGTCGTCGCGTCCGAGTCCCTTCGGGCCATCATCATTGCGGAATTGGACGAGAGCCGGCCAGCGGCCACGCGGTGCGCGGCCATGCGAGCCCTCGGTGCCTATCGCGATGCCCGCGGCGCCGCCGAAGTTCGCACGTGGACGGAAACCGCCGACCCGGCCCTGCGCCTTGCGGCTGTCGAGGCATTGGGCGGATGTGGCGCCGGAGAACCGGACCTGGCCGCGCTCTTAGCCCGAGTCGATCCGGCGAACGAGCAAAGCGCGCCGGTGCGCGAGCAAGCCTGGGAGAGTTACAAGTCGGTCGCGACTCGCTGTCCGGCGCAGATGCTCATGGCCGCGGCCGATCGCTTCGCCCCCAACGGCTCAGTGGCCGATCAGGAGCGGCGGATCGAGTTGCTTCGCATTGCCGCGCAACGGGCCACCGAGCTGGGACCGGTTGAGCGCGTCGCCATCCAGGAGCGCATCGGCGACGCTCGCATCCTGATTGGAGACTTCAAATCAGCCGCGAGCGCCTTCGAGCAGGCCGCGACCGGTGATGAGGATGCCGTAGTCACCTCGCGCTCCCGGCTGAACTTAAAGGCGCTCGACGCCCGGTTGCGCGGCGGCGAGGACGACGCGGCATTTGAGAAACTGACGGCCATTCTGAATGGCGGAAATGGCGAACCGAGTGAATCCGCGAAGTCGGCCGGTGAACTCGTAGTCGGCGAAGCCGATCGCCGTCTCAGCGCCAATGATACCGCCGGAGCCATTCGCATAATTGACAAGTGTCAACCTCTTTGCGATCGCCTTGGCAGTGCTCACGCGGACAAGGTCGCCCAGCTTCGCGCTGAAGCCGTGGCCCTTCAAGCGGGCGCATCTGATGTCGAAATCGACCCCATGCTCGCCGGCGCGCCGACCGATCCCGAGGCCGAACGCCGACTGATGGATCAGCGTGCTCGAGCCCTCTCGCGAATTCACGCGCGGCTCATTCGTCCACAATCGACTCCGGCTGCGACGCGTCCGGCCGACATGGAATCCACACTCATCGCACTGGCCCGGCGCTTTGCGCCCGACTGGCGTGGTTACGATCAGCAGTCCTCCCCGGCCGAGCGCGGACGAGCGCTGACCGAGCTCGCGGCGGAAGTTCGCGCCGCGGCGCGAGCCCCGACTGGCCCGTCATCGCAACCCGTCTCCACGCCGCCGACACCCTAGACTGGCTGCGCCTTTCCGCTCCGCCGTTCCAGAAGGTATAACCTTTGACTTCATGATGACAGAATCCTCCGATCCCGGTTCGTCCTTCCGTCTGCCCGGCGAAGCCCCGCGCAAGCGGCCGGCCAAGTCGGTCGCTCCGCGGACCTTCCGCGGACGCGTCGCGGCCGGCGTGGTGCTGGTGATTCCGCTGGCGGTCACCATTCTCTTAATCAAATACGTTTACAACGCCGCCCTGTGGCTCGGCGTTCGGATTGTCTATTGGGTCTCACTGCTTTATTCGCGGATCACGCGGATGGTGGGCAGTGGGAGTGTCGAGGACGCGAACGGCGGATCGTGGCTGCCGGTCGCCAATCCCAAGTGGATCGACCCGGCCAAGGCCGAATGGCCCGACATCGTGCTGGCCATCATCCTGACCATCCTGATGTTCTATATTCTCGGCGCGCTGGGCACGAACGTGGTCGGCAAGCGGCTCATCCAGGCGGTTGAAACACTCCTGCAGCGCATCCCGCTGGTGGATACGGTGTACGGCTCAATCAAGCGCATGGTCGCAGCCCTGGGCGGCTCGTCCGACCCGAATCAGCCGGAAAAGAAAGTCGTGATGATCGACTTCCCCACACCTGAAATGAAGACGATTGCCTTCGTGACGTCGATGTTCACGGATTCCAACAGCGGGCAGCGTTACGCGGCGGTGTATGTGCCCACCACGCCGAACCCAACCAGCGGCTACATGGAAATCGTGCCGGTGGAGAAGATCACGGACACGGATCTCACCATGGAGCAGGCGCTTTCGATGATTCTTTCCGGCGGCGCCACCGCCCCCCCGACCCTGCGCATGTCGCCGGCGGGCAAGTCGTAGGTCAGGTCGAAGGCCTTCACTACGACTTGGAGTCTTTTCTTACAGCCGTCTTTATCTTGCCACCGTTACGCCGCTTCGGTTTGGATTTGGTGCGTACCTTGACCGATTTTGAAATGGGCTCGCGGGACTCGGGATATATCGTAATCCGTATGGACGCGCCAATTGCTGCGACGCGGCCCAAGAGTTCAGAAGACAGCCCCTGATTGAAGGCCCAGGGCTTGGACCCGCAGTCATACCCAATATTGAATTCGCGTAGCTTGCAGTTTTTCCATTCCTTCAGTGAAGGTCCCCTGAGGGACTCGATCACTTTCAACATGACCGCGATAGTGTGCTCCGGCTCATCGTCAAAGTTGCCCGATCCTTCAGCCTCGAATGTTCCCCACCAATACTCGTTGCTCTCGGTTAAGGGATGGAGCAGGAATATTTTTTTTCGTCCGGTCAACGCTCTAACAAGCGTGCTGAATTCCCTGGACGAACTGAGATCGAGGTCGGTATTGAGGTACTGGATCCTCCCATCCATCGGGTGCGCACGTGAAGCGGCCATCAATTACGCCTCGACAATTCCCTTGAACCCGCCCCAGACCATTCGGCGGCAGTCGAAGGGCATTTCCTTTCCCTGCATCATCGTGCCCATCGCCGGGTCGGACATGACCGCCTTGTTGACCTTGTCGCGATGTTTGCGGTTCTTGTATTCGATGTAGGAAAAGACCACCGTCTCGCCCGCCTTGGGCTTGGCAAACTTGTCGAACGGAATTCCCACGGGCATCTTGGAGTCCTCGATCGCGTATTCGCGGTAGACCAGCGCGCCGTGATTGCGCCAGAGCTTGCCGCACTTTTTCGACATTGCGCAATAGGCCTTCAGATTCCTCCTGGGCACCGGAACCACGAATCCATCGACGTAACGCATCGCACGCCTCCTCGGCTCGTGAGTATTCCCTCGGACAGGCAGCCGCCTGTCCGGCACAAGCCGCCAGCCTATGCACAGTTGTAAAACCCTGTCCAGCCGACGCTTGGCAGCCCAATCGCATTCACGCAAATTTCCTGACAGCCCATAACAGCCAATGCCGCATGAATATTGAGAGAGGCCCGCGGAACTCCCGCGGAGCATCCCGGCTCAATCCGCCCAGGTTTGCGCATTCATCACCGACCCCCGCTTCGTCCACGATTTGGCCATCGGAGATTCTCCACATGACTCGTCGAATTACCCCAGGCGTTGGACTGTCGCTTCTGCTGTGCACGTTCGCATTCGGACAAGCGAACTACAGCCAGTCATTCACCAACGTGGGAGCCGGCGTCGCCTCGACCGGCGGCCCGCCCGGACTGACCAGCGCCGGTTGGGTGTTTCGCAATCAGAGCAGCCCCAACAACGGCATCAGCCCCTATTGGACCGAGTTCGGCGCGGGTTGGGGTCAATCCGGCGCCTGCCTCGGCCACGGTGGATTCGCCAGCTGGCAAAGCAGCTCCAGCAAAGTCTCGGCCTGGATCATCCTTCCCGCAATTCCCAACCAGCAGGCCGGGGATCAGTTGAACTTCTGGACCAGCAAGCCGGCCAATGCCTTCGGCGACAATTTTGCAAAGATGGAGATTCGCTATTCGGCCGGCGGCACGAGCACCGGTTCCAATCAGAATTCGGTCGGCGACTTCACGCAACTGCTTCTCAACCTCGACCAGCTTGGCGGACAACCCTGGACCGAGCACACAACCACCCTTCCGGGCAGCGGCCGCATTGCCTTCAGAATGGTGATCGACCCGACGCCCAGTTCTTTCAACTTTCAGGGGTCGTTCTTCATCGACTCCCTGCAGATCGGCGCGCCGCCTGCCCCGGCGTTCCCAATGCCCAGCGCCGGCCAGACGGTTCATTGGACGCCGTCGCACAGCCCGGTGACGCTGAGTCGGAATGGAGCCGGGCAGAACCCGCAGATCGTCGCGGGCGGAACAGTTGTTGTAGATCCCGGCGTTGAGGTGCGCGTCGCATCGGGCGCGCAGCTTGAGATCTTCGGGCAGATGCAACTCGGCGGGACCGCGGCGGCGCCTGTTCGCATGCGCGGACCAGGATGGTTCGTGGTCAAGCCCGGCGGCCTCATGACCGCGGCACATGGCGATATGCAGGCGTTTGTCGATTTGATTTACGGCGGCAAGGCGTCATTTGTCGATTCAGCCTTTGTCGATCCGACGGTCCCCACCGGCTTCTCCTACGACAGCGCCGGCGACATCGGTCACCGCTTCTTCGATGGCACTCTCAGCTACGCGCGGCAAGTCCTTTCCCTCGAACGCTGCACGTTTGCACAGGGCTGCAGCGTCACACTGCTTCGTGGCTGGCTCGCCGCGCGCGATTGCACGTTTCATCGCGGCAGCCAGGTGAACGTGGGCAACGACCCGGTCGGCGGCGAGGCCATGTACGTTACCGGCAACGCCATTCTCGATAATGTGACGGCGTCCGAGTGCTATCTGGACATCATCGAGAATCACGATCAGCACCGATACATCGGCAACGTCAGCGTGACCGGAAATCCAGACAAACCGGGAATTCGCCTAGAGGGTGGAGCCAACTACTTTATCGATTCGAACGTCACGCTTCAGAACAACAAGTGGCCGGTCCACTTCGGATTCAACTCGGCAGGCATTCTCCCGGGATCGACCCTTCCTCAGACTGGAAACATGCTCAACGAAATCGCCGACACCGACGACCCGGCGCCACTCGATGAGCGCGTGGTGTGGGCTGATGCCGGAATTCCCTACGCCGTCACCGAGCCTGACACGCTGCACGGACAAGTCACCATACTGCCCGGCGTGACCGTCAAGATCGGCGAGAACGTACCGTTCTTTTTTGACACGGATTCAAACGGCCAGGCCATGCCGGTCTTCCTCGGAGAACCCGAGCGACCGATTCGATTCATGCCGTACACACCGGGCACGCAGTGGTACAGCCTGCCGATCGGCAACGTGAAATGGTTC
>CAYXEY010000227.1:0-8123 GCA_964464105.1 uncultured Planctomycetaceae bacterium | reverse complement strand
CCACGAGCAAAATGCTGCACCGCTTCGCGCTCGGCAACCCGATCAACCCGGCGAACCAAGCCGGCATGGCCTGCCACGACATTGGTTATGGATGGTGGATGTATTCGCAGCGCAACAAAGTACCCGAGGGTGAGGTGCCGCGCCCGGGAGAGAGGGTGGTGGCGGAGTGGCTCCGCGAAACCTTTGCGATTGAGAGCCGGGCGGAACTGCGGCAACTCAGCAATAAGTGGTATGCACACCTTGAAGAGTGCCAAGACTGGATAGAGCGTGAGTTGGACGGAATCTAGCTGGTACGATGCAGCCTCTGAGTTCGGCTGCATTGTCTGTTGGAGGGAACATGGGAAGAGGACTCCGGCTGAAATCCATCACCTCGTTAAAGCGGCCCGACGCCTTGGCTGGCAATTCTCCATCCCGCTCTGCGCCCGGCACCACCGCACCGGGGAAGAGGGTGAGCGCAGAACCTACACCGCCCTCTCGAAGTGGGAGGGAAGGTACGGGAACGAGCACGACCTCCTTGAGTTGGTGCGTCAAGCAATCGAAGGACGCCCTCCCGGCACTGTCGTTTATTATCTCGGGCCAACCCTTTTCAAAGGCGAACAGTCGCAGGATTGTGACGCACAAGGGGTCGCTTAGGGTCATCAAGAGCCGCGAGGCGCTGGCCTACGCTGATGCCTTCGACCGCATGTGCCAGCGGCTCACAGAACCGATACGCGAGCCTGTGGAGGTTTCCATCACCATTCACTACGCTTCATGGCGCCCCGATCTCGATGAGTCGCTCATCCTTGACCTGATGCAGGGCCGCATTTACGTGAATGACCGGCAGGTGGTGAAGAAAATCATCGCCCGGGGTGAAGTGGACAAAAAAAATCCCCGGTCAGTCATCACCGTGAGGGTGGTTGACTTTCCGGGGTTCCCAAAGGTACGATCTGCTCGCTGAGTCCGCGCCCTCCGAGAGTGAGGAATCAGTAGGCCCGGGGAAACCCGGGCTTTCCTTTTCACCACTCCAACTTCAGGCTACCCATCACCCGCAGTGTGAGGGCCTTCTCCAAGGTGTAGCGCATGGCGCGCAGCCGCGCCAGAGAGGTGGCGTTCGCCTTGATGACGCGCCAAGTCATCTTGATGTCGCCATCGCTCTTTGTCGCCGTCATCACGGAAAAGGAGTAATCACCCCCTTTCCGCTTGCGCAGCGCGACCCACACCTTGAACCCGGAGAAAACCGGGAGGTCGCGCTTGATGACGTGGCGCGGATCCAGCTTGGGCGAGGTGAAGGCGATGGGTTCGATCACCGGCTTGACCTTGCGCCAATACCCCTCAAGCGCCGTCATTGAAGCGGCCCTTGCTTGGTTGGTGGTCGGGATCGTCGTCCGGCAACCCCACCCACACGATGCCGCGCTTCGCATCGTCGGCGCGATCCTTGCCCAACTTCATTTCCGGGTACTGGTCGGCGTACTCCATGTCCGACTGCTTCACCATCTTCTCGATGTGCGTCGGCCGCATGACCTTGAAGATGCCCGGGGTGAGCACGCCCTCCTTGAGGATCGTCCTAGGGTGCGCCAGCAACACCCAATGCTGCCCCACCTTAAATCCCCTCGGCACCTTCGCGATGCGCCGCGAGACGCCGAGCGACTCCGCCTCGGCATTAAAGGCGTGCGGCGTCGGGTAGAACTTCTCCCCGATCCACAACAGGCCCGCCTTGTCGCCCATGAAGGCGATGGGGTCGGACAGCGGGCATGCCTCACTCTGCCCGGAGCACTCGCCCGGGAACAGCGGCCCGGGGTTGATCCACGACCAACCACGGGACTGCTTGATGCCGGTGCAGCAAGTGGGGCAGAGCAATAGAGGTTGGGGCATCTTGCAGCAGGCGATGCCCCCCTTGGGGGCCATGAGATAGACCCCTCCGATTTTGCGGTATCCGCAACCGCGCGCGGCTTCAACTGCCATGTTTCACCTCCTTAGTGAATGTGATGCACGTAGTACTTCAACGGGTAGCGCCACTCCTTGTGAAAAGCCATCGGCACCGGGCGCTTCGGTTCCAAGGACTTGCCCACCAGTACCGTGCCGAGGGCCTCGGCCGGATTCTTCAACGGCTGAGACGGCCCGAACGCGACGACCGTGGCGAGCCTGTCCGTGTCGCCGCCAATCTGGCGGTACAGGATCAGGCCATCAACGCCCGGCACACCGAGGACGCGCCTGACCGCATCCTCGGTGTCCGATGTCTGGCCCTCTCCGGTCAGATCAATGCCATCGATTAATTCGATCAGGCCGACACGCTCCATGACGGGAATCATTTGCCCCCCTTCGACCGGCTCCACCGGATCGCCGCGACGGGCCTCGGCGCCACCCTGCCGCTCTTCAGTGCGTCTTCGCACATCTGCAGATCCGGCACGCTCAGGTAGCGGCCGATCTCCTTGCCGTCATGCAGGACGGTGTAGAGGGGCCATGGCCGGTACTTGCGCTGATCGACCTTCACGACGAAATCGACGGGCGGTTTTTTGCTTCGCGTCTTCTGCTGCTGCTTGATGATGAACTGCATACTCCCTCCTATAGAGCGGTTGATACTGCGACCGCGAACGCGGCCAGAACGAGGAGTGCCGCAGCACAAACGCCTGCGGCGATATCCTCAAGCCACTGCTTGGTTTTTAGCTTCATGCGGCTCCTCCACGGTTACGCTGTAGAGCGTCTCGTTGCGACTGTCAGACAGCACAGTGAGCGATACACCAATCGCCTCAAGTATCTTCCGCACACTCCCCGGCCCGCACGCGCCATCAATCGCCGGCACGGTGTGCTCCTTGGTTGGGCGCGGGCTGGTGGCGCTGTAGCGTGCCTGATACCGCTCCAAGCCAAGCGATTCGCCAGCGGCTTCGCGCTCCGCCACAGTCTGCCCCGTACCCGGCACAATCGCATCGCCCGCGTTGAACTTCGGGTTGATGTAGCGCAGCCCGTAGTACCCGTCGTCAGGCACATCGAGCGAGAGGAGGCGGTCAATAAAGCGGTTTTCCGCCCACTGACCAAGCACGGTTCCCACCATGTCGTACCCGCCACCATTACAGCGGCCCATGATGTTGTAGTCATTTCCCCGCCCTTCACGGAGCGTAAGCACATTGTACCCATAGGTGTCTC
The DNA here is from genome assembly GCA_964464105.1 of uncultured Planctomycetaceae bacterium. Lineage (GTDB taxonomy): Bacteria > Planctomycetota > Phycisphaerae > UBA1845 > UTPLA1 > CAYXEY01. Next base: position 5,003 of record CAYXEY010000227.1, on the reverse strand, counting down.
TCGCCCGCGATGTCGTCCAGTTTAGTTTAAGGAACATTTTGATCTCCTAAAAAGTTGCTTCAAGTAAATCCAGATCCTCCGTGGAGGGGTGAGCCAAATCCTCCTCATCGACAAGCCGGTCATACTGGTCGCCGACGAGGAGGTACTTCTGCTGGCGGCAGTGCGTGACGACCCTCTCCACGCACACGATGAACTCGTGATGCACGAGAATGTCGCCCACACTGAAGCGGGGCGTCTTCACTCCGGCTTCTCCCGCTTCGCGCTGATCCACCGGGCGTAGGCTTCCGGGGAACCCCAACAAGCGGCCGGGGCCTCGTTGTAAAAGTAGATGACGTAGGCCGGCAGAAGCTGCATATTCACACTGTCGGCCCGCCCGCACGCCTCCTTGAGGTTGTTGGAAATGACCGCCTCAAGGAACCCGCCAACAGGACAGTGCTCCTCGATGTATCGCTCAATCGCCCCCATCATGTGAGGCGGAATCATATTCACATCGCACGCGTTATACATATCACCTCCTTGGTTAAGTGCAAATCGCACTCGGAGGCCCTCCAAGGAGGGCGACCGGCTACGATCTAGCGGTGCGCCTATTCTTAAACTACCTTGCGGTGCGTGGCGCTCTTCCGGGTTGTCCGGCCCGGCCCGGTCTATGCGGCCTCCGCAACCTTCGCGGAGGACAGCACGCTGCACAGCGCGTCAATGACGTACCTCGACTCACCTACCTCGCGGATCGCGAAGTCTGAAGCACTGTATCCGCGCCCGTGCTTGTCTTTTTGGAAAAAGGCGAGATCGATTTTAAGCACGTCGGCTACGCGGACTACGTGCTCGCTGAACGACCTGCTCGGCCCGAACCGCTTCTCGATCTTGTCCAGACCGCGCTTGAGGAGGCTGAAGGTGTTGGCGATGCGGCGCGCGTCTTCCGCCCTCACGCGGAACAACTCCTGATACTCGCAGGCGATACCGTAAGGCTCCCCGCCCTTGTGCATGTCGATCTGGCAGGTTACCGTGAGGCCATCAAACCACAGGCCGGCAGGGTTGTCCCATTGGGACACGATGTTGCGCGGACAATCCTTTTCGACCCGCACGACTTTGGCCGTGACGTGGCCGTATGGCTCATTGGAATTCTCCACGATGAGCAGCCCGTACTGATGTTCGTATTTCTTGGTCATGACGCCTCCTTAGTCTAGGGAGTAGGAACGAACGAGAAACCGGTGCTTGCCGCCAACCTTCGACTTCGAGACAATCGAGGGTGACGCCATCATGTCGATGCGGCTCACGATCTCCTCGGCCTCGGCGAGGCCGATGTCGAAGTCTTCACAGAGCACCTCTGTTTCGAACACGCGCATCGGGCGATTCGAAGGAACCGAATTCACCTCCACCTCATGCACATGCCCAACTTCGCCGCAGCACGGCGAGAACGGCTCGACCGAAACCGGCTTGCCGCAATACACGCAGTAGTAGATCTTCATGGCACACCTCCTAGCGGTTGATCTGTGACTGCCGCCTGTCACGCGGCAGTGGCCGATCAGCCCTCCTTGAAAATCTCGGCGTTCTTGTGCAACACCGCCGCCTTGATCTCCAAGTAGCGCGCCTTTTGTTCCTCATCGAGGTCTTCGAACCGGAGCGGCGCGCCCGGCTTGGCGTACAGGCGCTCCTTGATGCTCAGATCCTCGTTGAGCACATAGAGGCCATTGTCGCGGTTGTCGCAGTCGGACTTTGCCAGCACATCAACGCCAACGCTTGATGTGCCACCGAAGAAGTTGCCGACCATCTGCACGAAGCGGGCGAAGAAGTAGGGCGAATCAACACCACCTCTGATACCCAATTCCTTGGCCGCATCGAGGAAGGCCAGCACCGACTCCGGCCCGCCGTTCCAGTGCAGATAGACGCCTAAACTTTCCTTGCTGCCGGCATCGTTGGAAAACGAAATCACTGCTCGATTACCCATGACGATCTCCTTGTTGAGAGGAAAGACTCCTCGCGCTGCGCCCCGTGAGGCGCAGATCGCGGAACCCTACAGCAACTCTACATACCGATTCACCATCGTGACGACCTCATCCTTGTCGTCGGCGTGGTGGTCGCCCTCATACGGGTCGCGCTCGTCATCGAACCCGGTAGGGGGCCAAACCATCCAGCCACCACTGACGCGCTCGATTTCTATCCCGTGCTTGGCGGCGAGCCTGCGTGCCGCGCTGTACCCGGGGTTGCTGCCACCCGTGCCCTTGGGCGGAATGCTGGTCGCCCCACCCACGGAATCAATCCGCAGTCGCGCCGCCACCCGAGCACGGCGACGCGGGGCGTCCTTCAGGAGCACCTTGTCCTTCGTGTGGTTGTCGATGAAGTAGCGACCCTGCACGACCACGTAGTGGTTGCCCACCACAACGATGTAAGGCTTGCTCAGGTGCTCCCGGTTGGTCTTGAGCCACTGCGCAAAAGTCACGTAGGGCTTCACCATCCGGTGCAGGCTGGCATCGACGCCGAGCGCATGGAGCGTGGCGACCACATTCCCGTAGGACATGCCCATCAGCGACTTGCGCCCGGTTACCGCCCTCGCGGTGCGGTGGATCGTCTCGGTGTCGAACCCAGTCACTGCGGCAATCGCCGCAGGCCCGCACCACAACCGGCTCCTGTTGGTGTGGTTGATTGCATAAAGCATATTCACCTCCTTATTTTTGGCTGCACAGGCCCACCTCGATGAGGCGAGCCGCCATGCGGCCGTAGCTGCCCTGCAGTTTCCATGCGAGGCCGGAGTCGATGAGTTCCTGAAACAACTCGATGATGCCCTCCTCGTCCAGTTCGCCCTGCTCGAAGGCGATGATCTTGCTGACTTGATCCATGGCTACCTCCTTAGAATGAAAAGTCGTGGTACTTCTCGCGACGGCCGATAATCAGGCCATATCCGCGGGCGATATTGAAGCGCCCCGTCTCTTGATTGATGCGGCCAGACACCCACTCACCCGTCTTCTTATTGAAGCGGAAGAGGGTGCGGACTCCGTCTGGCTGAGGGGTGTATTCGTAGGATTGGCTCTCGCTCATGCCGTTGCTGTCAGTGCGAACTGCCTCATCCTCAGTCACTTCAATCTGATAAAGCCAGACCTTGTGGCAGTACTCCTCAACCTTCTGGATGGTGCCCGGGTGCCTGTCAGTCCATGACAGGAGCGTCACGCCCATGCCGACTTTCGGCTTGGGTTGCCCATTAGTCATGCGTGAGTACAGGTGATTCACGACACTGCCTGTTTCGGTTCCTAAGCGCATATGACCTCCTTGGTGGTGAGTCGTGAGAGCCGCCTGTCACGCGGCTCCGGCCACCCACTACTTGAGACGCTTCTTCAACTCCGCCTTGATCGCCTTCGCCACCTCGCCGCGCCAGCTATTGGCATTAGCGAGGAAGTACATGACGACCGAGCGGCCGCTGTCGCAGTAGTACTCGTCGTTGATCGAGTTGAGTTCGGACATCGCGTCGAGGTAGGGCTTGGCGGCGTAATTCACCTTTGCCCAATCACGACGCACGACGCCGGCGATGCCGGCGAGACTCAAGCCACTGTAGTTCGCTGCTTCCATGACAACCTCCTTGTGTGAGAAAACCTGATGCCGGCTGAATGCGCGAATTCACTTGGTCGCCCCCCTCGCGCTGCGAGCGGCCCGGACTGCCACCTCATCCCGGGTCTGAATCGCTTGAGCCGACTGCCCGCGCCGGCCCGCTCCACTTTCGTGTCGCGCATGACCGGCGTTTTCCCGACTGTCGCCCGCCGCAACACCCCATCGACATTGGGGTGCCGGGACAATCGGCTCAAGTGAGGGGCCTTGCCAAAGCCCCAAACTGCCCTCTCGCACTCGCCAGCCTTTGCGTCGGCCGGGTCGGAGCGGTCTGTCGCTACTCGCCATCCCGCCTCATCGGAACCCCCACCGGGGGGCTTTACTCGGTCGCTGCCGAGTCGGTCTAGTACAGCTTTCGGACTCCGGCCCTCTTGTTCCGCGCTGGCCTTTTCGCGCCCCTTCGATACTGCATTTACTTCCTAGTACGACTGTAGTATGGGGAATTGATAAATAGATGTCAAGAACTATTTCAACGAGGCGTGAAGGTTATGGAATATCAAAAGGTTACGGTGTTGTAAGAAAACAACATTGTTCCACGTGGAACAACACAACACCCACTCTTGACTCGAAACCGATACTAAATTATCGTCTGGCACATATGGGAACCACTGAAGAAGGTACCGAATACACCCCGTTCGATCAGATCGGGATAGACGACGAGGACATGAGCCCTGCGGCGCGGAATGCTTTGGCGAAGCTGAACCCGAAGCAACTCACCTTCTACCGGATGTTCTCCGAGACGCACAAGCTGACGGACAGCTACCGGAAGGCGTTTGACTACGACGGCCCCTACGCCACCAGCTACGCGCAGAAGCTGATCGCCACCAAGATGATCCGCACCTTGCTTGAGGAGCGGAAGCGCATCTTGGTCGAGCGGTTTCAGGTGACCGAGGATCGCATCCTGCGGGCCTATGCCGAAATGGCCTTTGTGGATATCCGTGGCTACTTCCGCCCGGATGGATCGATGGTGCATATCAAGGACTTGCCTCGGCACCTCGCGGGAAATATCCACAGCTTCGATGTGGATGAATTATGGGAAGGCTACGGCAAGGAGAGGACGCAGATCGGCATCGTGAAGAAGGTTCGGCTCATCAACCGCAAGGATGCGCTGGACAGTCTGGCCCGGACGCAGGGCATGTTCATCGACGTGAAGAAAACAGAGACGCGTCGCTACGTGGTGAGGGTTCCACAAGAACCCAAATCCGAGAAGGAGTGGCTGGCAACCGTGAAGCCAGTCGGAAAGGCATGATATGGGACAGATCGTTGAATTGCCGAAGTGTTGCTACCCGGGATGCGGTCGCCTGCGCACGCAGACGGTCGCCGTCATCAATGACTCGGATGACTGCTGCACGCAGCACTACCTGCACGTGTGCATGTACCACGCCGACATCCTGACCAAGGGTGGGGCT
>CAYXEY010000226.1:0-8133 GCA_964464105.1 uncultured Planctomycetaceae bacterium | reverse complement strand
TTTCCCATATTGGCTGCGGCTTCAATACCCGCCGCGTCTGCGACTTCCGTCCATCTATGATTGCCCGCACCATAAGCCCGCTGAATATGATCGGCTTCTCGCGTGCGTCACTCATGGGGATCATACCCGAAAACGGTCTCGGCTTCCTTGAGCAACTCCCGCGCGCCCTTCTCCCGTTCCCGCGCGGTGACGCAGCGCATTTTCTTCCCGGCCTCTCTGGCCGCTTCCCGCTTCGTCTCGGCCTCAAGCACGGGCATGATGGCGTCCAATAGCATCGCCATGCGATAGCCAAGTCCGGCCATTGTGACTTTACTCATGGCTTGGGTTCCTGTGTGTGAGGGAGGTGGGGGAAGGCTGAGGCACTCATCAAAGATGAACTTCAACGGAAATGGTGCTCCGTCTTTGGCGTAGTACGTCTCTCCGCAGACTGAGCATTGAAAGCGCTCAGAACCAGCCATATGCGTTCCGGCGATGCCATATGCGGTGTCGTGCAGATGGCGGAACCCACGGCGTTCGCCACAGCTTGAACAGTGCGCTGCCTTCACGTCTCTTCTCCATTCAGTGAGTGAGCCAGATCGGTGGGGGTCATGCGGCCTCCTGTTTACTGGCTGTGCGGGCTATCGAAATCAGCAGGTCGCGGAATGCCGGAGGGGTGCCTATGCGCGGGCTGCTATCCGTGCCGCCGCCCTTCGACGCCACTTCACCGCGCCGTTTCGCGCGTTCCAGGCCAAGCCGCTCGACCATAGCCGGGTCAAGGCTGGCCTCGCTTTCTCCCCAATGCAGCTCTGGCAGCTCAACGCCATAGGCAAGCAGGAGCGTCGGCTTTCTTGCATGGTGTCCGTAGCGCCCCTGCTCAACGCAGCACGTCCAGCCGCCGTGAAAATCTGCTGTGATCCATCCCCCGCCACGCGCCGGGGTGTTCAGTCCGAAATACTTCCATTTTTCTTCTCCTGACGAAGGGGCGGCCCGCAATTGATCGATACCTTGGATCATGCCGAGCCGCCGCGAATGTGGATGGGATCGGAACTCGTCGTCTCCCTCTCGTATTTCACTGCCATCGCGCCGATGACAGCGATCATTTGAGAGACGGCATCGCTGGGCGGCGTTGTCAGCAGATTGTTCCGGCGCGCGGTATAGATTGCCGTCGCAACGCTCATTGCGCAGAGGTGCATCATATCGGCCATGACCTCGTGCAACGCCCGTCCACGCATAATCTCATCCATGAACCAGTCATCGATCTGCCATTGCATCATGTTCATGCGGGCCTCTGAATTCGTGGGTCCGCCCAACGCCTTGATGCATTCCTCGCGGCTTCGCTTCTGGGCGCGCTGGGCCTTGACGTAGTCGCTGCCTGAAATGCTCATGCCGTCACCTGAGTGTGGTGAGGTGAGGGAGCCGCGCAAAATCCCCCAATCAGATCAATGGGGGTAGTGAGGGAGGAATAGTGCAAAAAACCCTTTGTTTCCGGGCTTTTTGGTGGGCGATACTGGACTAGCATGTCTGAATTCCATCATTGTTTTTGTTTGGTTTTTTCCCCAAATTCCCTCACTGGATTTTGAGTGAGGGAATAGCCGTTCGTTTTTTGTGCCAGCGAGCGGGCCATTTTCTCGCGGATGATCTTCTGGCCGTCCAATGCGGCGCGGTATTCCTCCATGAAACCGGGTGAACCATAGGGAGATTCGATGCGGACCCGTGGCGACTGGCGAGACGTGCGGATGTACCAGCGGACATTCCCGTGGCGGTCTGTCTCGCGCTGGAGGTAGGGGAGGCGGGGGCGTGGCATGTGGTCAATCACAGCCTGATACTCCGTCTTGCCTCAAGCGGCTGTGGTGGCGTAGTCTCTGCCGCCGCTGGCGCTGCCTTGTCGGCGAATTCGATCGTCCCGTCCGGCAGTATCCGCACCACCTTGCCGCAGGATTCGGCCGCGCGGATGGCGCGGGCAATATCGGCCTGTCTGACCTTGGCGGGGGTGCGGGGCTGGCCACCTCACTTCACTGGGCGGATTTCAACACGGATGGGACCGGTGAAATTGCCATCGGCCTTCCACTCACGGGCACCTGTGCGCGTATGGAAGATCATCCTGAAATCTATTTCGCCGTCATACATCAGCGCCCATGCCTTCACCGGCTTGACGGGCTTGACGGGCTTTGAGGGTTTTTCTCCGGTGGGTTTGGTCATGGCGTGGCATCCTTGTGCTTCGTAGCCATATGTCGTTGCAGGTTGTCGAAATGCCGATTGCAGCACGGGCAAAGGCCAGCGTTAGCCCTGTTCCTCAGGCGCGTGACTTGGTCTTTCGCAGCAGACACACGCCTGTTGGCCTCCGCGATCTCATCGTCCTTCTGTGCAATCCGCTGCCGTAGCTGATCTCGCTCCCGCCGGGTTTCCGCTTCTTCGTCAATCTGCTTTCGAGGCTTATAGTGCCACTTGTGGCCATACGGGCAGTAGATGTTAACTTCGCCAGCCCGCTGCAAGGCAACATTGTAGATTGATAGCTCGAACGAATGTTGAGTTCCACAGGCAGCGCATGTGTCCATCGCCATCTGCGCCCCATTTATCTCAAAGAATGTGACCACCCCTTACTCCGCCGCCAGGGCCATGGGAGCGGCTTCTGGATACTCGCCGCGAAGGGCCTGCATTTCAGCGACCTGATCGGACAGAACGCCGTCGATCCACTTGTATTCGTCAACGATTGCGGCAAGCTCCGCCTTGTGACGGTGGTTCACCTGCTCAAGCTCAGCGGCGTGGCGCGCTTGGGCTTCCTCAATTGCGTCGGCCTGCCGGGCGCGCGAAAGGAGAATATTCTCGGAAGTCTTTTCCTGCACTGCGAGAAGCCCGCCGTCCAGCAGGGACAGCGTGTCGCCGAGTTCTGCAATCGTGGTCATGGTGTTCTCCTGGTTGATGATCTGTCGTCAGTTCCGATGTTTTCGACGTTCATGCGGCAACCTGGCCTGTCCTCGGCAATGCGGCGGGCAAGCGCTGCTTCGTGGTCGCGCTGTGGATCATCATCGATCTTTATGATGGCGCATTCGGTGCGGCGGATGGCGAGACACTTGGGGCAGAAACAAAATCCGCCCAACTCGCATGGAGGTAACGCCGCCATCAACGCGTTAGCCGCGTCAACCAGTTCCTTGACTTCCGGGGTCATGTGGTGGGTTCCTCTGAAAGGTCTTCATTGATCTTCCGGATTTTGTTCAACCGCCGACGATGCGCGCGACGATCCAAAATCCATTGCTCGTATTCCGCCGCCGTCTGGCATTTGATGGCCGACGCAATGTCACTCCGAACGTGATTGCGAACGCTTACCTTGCAGCCGCCGTTCATGGCCGCGAAGACGGCGGGATACGCCCAGGTTAGATAGTGCAGAAGATCGGTGCCGATCTCAGCCGCCACGCGGTCTATCAGCGCCTTGTCCGCCCCTTGGTGCGGGACTGGCAGATTGTCACTCACGAGTCCGCGTCCTCCATCTGTCTCAACACCACGCCGCCGCCGATCTTGCGCTTGAGGCGCGAGCCACGGCCAAACGGCATGGGGTTTTTTGATCTGGTGATTCCGATGTGCTTCTTGCGGGTGCGATCCGCCTTGGCTTTGTCGCGGCGCTCCGCTGCCGACTTGCGGCGGTGCGCTTCCGCAATCGCCGGGGCCAAGTTATTTTCACGGTGTTCTCCGCCCTTGTGCAGCGGGATCAGGTGATCCAAATCCCACTTGTCACCAGGCATGATCTTGCGGCCCGAGATGTGGCAAAAGCCGCAAGCGCGCTCGAAGACACGGAGCCTGACGGTCGGCGGGACATGCGCGTCAGGCGTTGAGCCAATCCATTCGTCTACGGCGCGTCCCTGCAAATCTCCGGTGGCGGGGAGCTTCATGCCGCCCTCCCGAGGTCTGCTGCGTCGGTGAAGCGGCGCGCCACGTCACCGTCAACGGCTTCGATGATTTCGTCTCGCAGCGCTTCCCAGTTTTGTGCAGGCAACAGCCGCTCGCACACAACATACACGGCGCGTTCGAAAAACCGGTTGAACGCAACCTGGTCCATGGACTCAAACGCGATGGATTGCGGAACGTGGTAGACCTGGCCATCGGCGCCGACGACAGTCTTCACGAGGCGCGCGGCAATCTTGAGGTAGTCGAGAAGGTCTTCGGCATTGCCCTGCCACGCGCCGCCGTCCGTGAGCATCTTCATGAGTCCGAAAAGTAGACGGTGGTGGCGGACGTTCCTCGCCACATGGACGCTTACCATGACGCGCTTGCCTTCAATGAGCGCGGCCATGAATTCCCGGCCATCGGCGTCCATCGGCACGAGCGCGCCGTTGATCTTGGCGAACGCGGCCTTGGTCACGGCGCGGCGTCTTTCACGAGCGCAAGCAAGCGGTTGTAGTCTGGCGGGAACATTTCTCCCGACTCGCGATACGGCTCAATTTCCGTCTCGAAGATTTCTTCCTGCGTATTGCGGCCGGCGGCTTTCAGCCGGGCCTCCAAGTCGGCAATCCGTTCGTCGTAGGACATAGCCGGAGCCGCTGGCGGGATGATTTCAGGTTCTGCTGGCGCAGCCTTTTGCGCGCGTTGCTCATCAAACCGCTTCAATGTGGCACTCAACATTTCGGCGTGAGGTGGGTCTTTCAGCGGGGCAGGCGGTGGCGCTGGCGGGGCAGGCGGTGGAGACACCACGCGCATGGTCTGCCCGCTATCGTTCATCCGCTCGAATTCATCCGGCTCGACAATGCCAGAGAAGCCGAATGCGTACCGCGCCGCCTGGATAGCGGCCTTGTGCCGGAGCATCCGGGCGGGCCATGTTTTCCAAGTGTCGGTGGTCCGCTTGCATTCGCTCATGTACTCGATGACCGCGATCGGGCGGCTCCGGTCCTTGCGGTAGATGCGGCAGCAGATCGCCGCCAGCGCCCCGCTGTCGTCCTTGATGTCCTCGAACTCGAGTCCATCCATCTGCGGATGAGAGTTCATGAGATTCATCCAGCCGTCGATAGAGACGATGGGCTGAATGCCGCCGGCGCGCGTCGGGAACGCATAGATTTCCTTGGTAATCGGATTCAGGCGATAGTCACGCGCCACCATGAGGAAGGCGGCGAACTGCTCGCGTGTGCAATCCTTCGGAACCACCGTCGCGCGCAAGGTCTGCTCGAAAGGTCCCGGCTCCATGCCGAAGCGCGCCGCCATTTCGGTGGTGATGGACCGGGGTTGAATGGTTGCGATCTGGTTCACGCCGCCCTCCTGTCGATCTTGATTTCACAGCCGGGCACAGCCACATCGGCGCGGGCCATGCGGTCGGCTAGGGTCTGCACCAATGCCTTGATTTCATCGTGCTCTGCGAAATGCGCCAGCGCCTTGGCGTAGTCGGTGACGATGGCGCTCTTGTAGGTGCGGAGCGCCGTGGCGCGGCCCGCCGTGCCCGCTTTCGGGCGTTCCATTTCAGGCAGCGGTGCGGCGGCAGGCGGCGGCAGATTGGCCGCAGCCGCAGCCTTCGCTGCTTCTTCCTGCCGCCTCGCTTCGGCAATGGCTTCCTCGCGCCGCCGTTGCTCTTCCTTGAGCAGCCACGCCGTGATGGCCGTCTTGAGCTTCGCGCCGGCCTCTTCGATGATGGCGAGCACCGGCTTGAACCGGGCGTCCACCGCCGCCGCCGCATCCATGTGCGGCTGCTTTGCTTCCTTGCGTTCGCCTTCCTTGGCCTTGTACATCTTGGCCAGCCGGTCGCGGTGATTGGCGAGCCGGTCGCATCCGGCCTGATCCGTCAGCGGCTTCGCCAGTTCGGCCATCGCCGCATCCACGGCAGCCTTGACTTCATCGGCAGCGGCTTCGTCCGTGGGCGGATTGTTGGAGCCACGCCCGATCAGTTCTTCGATGGCATCTGGCCATGGCTCGCCCTTCTCGTAGACGGAGCGATAGATCGCCTCGTCAATCGGGTTACGGCAGACCCACGACCAGATTTCAGCGGCATCCACCTTGCGGCCATTGCGATAAGCGACCATTTCGCCGTCAAGCGGCCAGATCGCCACCGGCTCATCCGGTCCGTTCACGCGAAAACGATAGAAACCGGGATGCGGATCGCCGTCATGGACGGAGCCGAAGTTTCCCTGCAGCGCGTTGCGCCAATAATCATAGCTCGTGTTCACGGCATATCCTCCTGGCGAAAGTGGGCGGCGGCTGTGAGAACAGATGGCACCGCCGCCCTGTGGGGGTCTTTGGTTGCTACACTGGACAACTCCCTTGTTGGCCGTGAACCAGCCGTCACGGCGTCGGCATTGCTGACGATCCTCGGCCCCGATGGCACAAGCCCCATGCGCTGGATGCGCTCAAGCTGGGCGGTGATGGTGTTGGCCTTGCCGATAACGACGATGCGGGTCATGACACGATGCTCGCGTCAGCAGCGGCCGGAACCGGCTTGCCGTCGATGTCGCATTCCCACACCGGCGATGTGTATTTGTGGATTTTGCATTTCTGCGGATATTTCCCATCGGGATGCACCGCCATGTCCGACAGGCTGACCCAGCCGGCGATGAATTTATCAGGCCGGCAGAATTCTTTCGTCATCATCAGGTGCGGCGACAGGTGATAGCCCTTGCCGCACTCGATCTTGCCGCCATCCCAGTCGTCGCAGACCGGAGTAGTACCCGGCGTATAGTCGCCACCGCGCTCCGATTTGTAATTGGACTTCACTCCCTTGAATAGCAGCGCGGCGCCGTCTTTGACTTCAACGCCATAATAGTCACACCATTCCGCCGCTGTTTTCCACACGACCGCCGGAATAACGGTTGCGTTGTCGATGGGTGTTTTCTTGCGGCGCTGATCCTTAATCAGCACCGATGCGGATGCCTTGATGATTCTGGCAGAGTAAAGCCTGATGAATACATCGCCCCTCGCCTCGACGCTGCTGGACTCCCTCGCCTCGACGCTGCTGGACTCCCTCGCCTCGACGCGGCTGGACCCCCACGCCACGACGCGGCTGGACTCCTGCCGGTGCTCAATCCGCAGGCTGGCGCTGCCCACCAGTGTGATCACCGGCGCGGTCGCATGGATGACGAGGACGAATGCGCCAGTCGTGAGAAGCACCCCCTTCTTGCCGAGCACGGCGGCGTCAAATTCTGATTGGGTCGTGACTGTTACGAATTCCATGGCGGCCTCACTGTGGATCGAGCGGGGTGATGTTGAAGGGGAGGGCGGCGGGGAACAGCGGTGCAATGTCTCGCTCCCAGTCGTATCCGGCGATGCCGCAGCCGATGCGGGTCAACAGAAATTCCGTGTTCGGATGACTGCGGGCGTAGTCGATGAACACCGCGACGTGCGGAGCGATGCGGGCGAGCGGCAGCTGGCGGAACTCCCCATCCATTGTCGGGATGGCATAGGCGTTGCCGGTGCGGCCGACGCCCTCGCCGGGAACGGAACCCCATTGTTCGGCGGCGTGGAGGGCCGCTCCGCCGCCGTGAAATCCGGCGAGGTTCGAGCCGAAGACGAAGACCTGCACTCTCACAGCACGTCACTCGCGCGCAGCCGGTTCTGGTCCTCATAGGAGCCATAGACCCGTTCATCGGCGTCATCGTCGTCGTCATCCTCGAACGTGACATGCTCGCTGTCTTCGGCCTCGCACTCATCCGCCCATCGATCCATCGTCATCAGCACCAGGCTCTTGGTGAAGGCGTCGAGTTCTCCCTGCAGCGTCCAACCGCGCACGGCGGGAAGCCATGACGCGAACCATCCGGTGCGGCCGGTGGCGCTCAGCGTCGAAAGGTGGTGCGCGGAACGGGCGAGGAAATCGTCAAGGCCCTTGGCTCCGGTCGGCGTGAAGGTGAACTGCATGGCGATCACTCCGTGGCCTGGGGTGGTGCGTCTCCGGCAGGCTCCGCCACGGATGCTGCCGTGGGCGGCACGTGCGTTCCGAAGGCGATGATGCCGCCGCGCAGTTCGGCGCGGATTTCCATTTCGGATTCGTCAGGAAGACGCCACGCGCAAAGCCCTGCAAAAACACGGAGCCGAGCGCTAATCCATACGCCGACGATGGAGAGTCCTGCCTCGATGCCCCGGCCTGCCTCGATGCCCCGGCCTGCCTTGATGTCGAAGCCTGCCTTGATGTCGAAGCCTGCCTCGATGCCCCGGCCTGCCTCGATGCCCCAGCCTGCCTCGATGCCCAAG
>CAYXEY010000225.1:0-8158 GCA_964464105.1 uncultured Planctomycetaceae bacterium | reverse complement strand
ATGATAGCGTTCGAAGTAGGCCGAGTTGATCTTCACCGCGGGCACATGCCGGGCGAAGATCGGCAGCGACTCGCGGCAAAAGGTCGTGATCGCGCCTAATTCGCCCGATCGATCTCCTGCCACGATGCCCTTGCGCAACACCGCGGGCATTCGCTCAAACACGGGGTCCAGGGCGACCACGCCGGGCATGCCTGTCTTGTTGATCGCGGAAACGAGTCTGTCTGCGAAGGGTTGGTTCACGGCGCGAGGATCCCCGGCGCGCCGGATTCCTCGGTCATCTTTTCGATCAACGGAAGCACGGCCGCCTGGTGCAACTGTTGAACGAGCGGGTATTGACGGATCAGCTCATAGGGCTTCTGCCGCGCTTCGACGGCCGCGAACTCCTCGGCGTCCATACTCAACACCTGCGGTTCAGCATCGTGACGCGAGTTGGACTCGATCAGCCGCTGCTCGAACTTCGGCCCATTGGCCGTGATTCGGCGGGACGATTCGATGATGGCCCGCGCCCCGTCGCGCGTGCCCAGCACCTGCCGTATAGTCACAGTGTCGCCCAGCTCCTCGCGGGTGATATCGAGCAAGAGTGCCTTGTCGAAATTGAAGGCGGCGTCGACCGTCGGGCGGCTGGTCGCCCCATCAGGCCAGGCCTTCAGGCCCATGGCCTCCGAGATGCGGCTGGTCATCTTCGCCAGTTCCGCGGTATTGGTGACCTGCTCCAGCATGCGGGCCTGCTCGGACAACCGGCTGATGGCGTCGCCCGTGACAAACGAATCAGCCGCGGTCGCGATGGCTCGCTCGATGCCGCCGCGAATGTCGACATCTGTTGGTTCGCCAGCGTCTCCGGCCTCGATGGGCTTGCCTGTTCCGGCTTCGCCGGCAGGCAATTGAGTCTTCGTGATCTCCTCGGCAATGCCGGCGCGAAGCATCGGCTCGATGCGCGTCCAGTCGTCGGTCGGCGGCTCGGGCACCACATGCGACAACAGCCACGCGCCAATCGCGAGGTGGATGGATAATGCGATAAGGAATGATCGGCACCACGCGCGGCGCTGGGAATCCAGGGCGCTGGGTATCTGCCAATCGTGCGGATGGTCAATCACGTCTGCTCGGTCCACCTGCGAGGCTCCATGCAGATGATTGTAGCAGACACGGTGGGTATTTGCGGCGAAAACAGCGGTCCACTACGACTTCGGCTGACCCAGCCCTTCGAGGATTTCCTGCCGGTCGACCCGGAAATCCCACTCGTATTCGTCAAACAGCCGCGGCCCGCCAGAGGCCTGGAAACTGGCAGCCAGCACGTACTTCTTCTGCGGCGAGAGCGGATTGCCCTCCCAGCTCAACTGGAACTGGTAGCTGGTGGTCACGCGTTCCCAGTACTTCTTCTGCTCGTCAAGGCTGAGAATCGGCTGCCGCCAGGACTGAATGAGTTCGCCCTTGTGATCGCTGCTGGCCGGCTTATAGGCGTATAACTCGAAGAGGAACGTCCCATACGACTTGACCGGATCGCCCGCGCCATCGAGCGCCCGCATGGACACCTCGATGCCATCGGGAAAGGCGTCGTCGTCGAAGCTCTTGGCTTTGGTGAAAGGGAGAATCTTGATCGATTGCGGACTGTAGAAGGCGATCAGCTCTTCGGCGGAGGGGCCGGTGTCGGAGACGGATGAAGATTTGGATTGACAGGCGGCGGTCCAGGTAATCGCTGCCATCAACCCCAGCATCACCTTCCGTGGCGTTCGGCGCAGGCTCATTCGGCGATCCTCGAATTGACCGGCGTCGCGGCGGACTCGTTCCAATGCGTCCGGTCAGGCCGCGATTATAGAAGCCGACAGGGCGCGGTCAATCGCTCGGTCCGGGCATCAGTCGGGGTTCGGCATGGCCAGGGCCGGGCCTTCGAGTTGGCGTTCCCCGAGTGCCGTGCGGTATTGCTCGCGGAGGGCGCGATCCTCAATTCGCAGCTCGCACTTCTGCAGTAGCTCCGCCGCAAGTTTGTCCATCTCAGCGGCCGCCATTTGCCGCTTCAAATTCGCTTCGAGCGCCGCTTTTCCATGCTCGAAGGGCACACCGGTGGGATCGATGTGCCGCTCAAGCTTGAAGACATGCAGGGCGCCCTCGTAGCTGATCGGGCTGGAGATCTGACCTGGGGCCAGCTCGAATGCCGTCTTGACAAAGATTGCCGGCACGGTCGGGTCGCCGCGGGTAAACGGTGGCAGCAGCCCGCCATTCATTCGGCTGGCCCGGTTCTCGCTGTAGGACGAGGCGAGCTTGCCGAAGTCTTCGCCGCGATCGAGCTGCGCCTTGATCTGCGGCCATTGCCGCGCCGCCGCGAGCTGAATGTGCCGCACTTCGACTTTCTCGCCATGCTCGCGGTTGTACGCCATTCGCAGATCTTCGGGCGTGATCCTGATCCGCGGTTCGACCATTCGGCGCAAAAGGGCCTGGCGCTCCATGACGATGTCGAGTTCTTCTCGCGACCATCCACGCATGCGGACCAGCTCGTCGATGAACTTGTCACGCTGAGACGTGCTCCATTCGCCCGTCGCGCTGGCTCCCATGGACTCGCGGATGGTGAAGTCGTATTCGGCTTCGATGTCAGCGCGATCAACGGTGATGCCGGCGCGCTTGGCCTCCTGGCGAGCAGCGTCGCGGAGGATGATTCGTTGCAGCAGCGGCAGTCCGTGGGCCTGCACGAGCAGTCGAACGAAGTCGCGGCGATCGACGCCAACGCCATTCACCGCGGCAATCGGTGCGGCGGCGGCGGCAGTGTCCTTTCCGGCTACGGCACGAGTCGCCGAGATCGGCTGACCAGCCGGAGCCGGCTCGGCGATGGCCTGGCGCACCGCGACGCCCTGCGGCTCGGGCTGGCAGGCGAATCCTGACAAAATGAGAATCGGAATGATGATCGTTGTAGTAAATCTTGACATCCATGTCACTCTCAAGCTTTCGGGTGGCACTCCCTGGCGCATGCCCACTGCCAGGCATACGGCCGCCTGGCAGTGCCACCCGTTCATTTCTTATTTATCGTCCAGAGGTTAAGTCCCCGGCCAGCCGGCCCGGGTAAACCGGCCATTGCGGCTGATGACCTTGCCATCGGCCTCGATCGTGCCCCCCTTGCGGAGGTCGCAGACCATGTCCCAATGTAGGCCGCTTTCGTTGATTCCGCCGCTCTCCCGGATGGATGAGCCGACGGCCGCGTGAAAGGTGCCGCCGATTTTTTCGTCGAAGAGGGTGTTTTTCATGTACCGTTGGATTCGGTAATTCGTGCCGATGGCGATTTCGCCCAGCACGCGCGCTCCTTTGTCCTGATCCAGCATTTTGATGAGGAAGTCCTCATTCTTGGTAGCGGAGGCATCGACCACCCGCCCCGCTTTGAACTTCAGCCGGATGCCCTCGACTTCGCGTCCGCCATGCACCGCCGGAAAGCTGTATTGCACGACGCCTTCGGTCGCATCCTCGATCGGCCCGGTGACGACCTCGCCGTCGGGAAAGTTGGCCTTGCCGTCGCAGTTGATCCACTTGCGGCCCTTCACGACGACTTTCAGATCGGTGCCCTGGGGATTCTTAAACCGCACTTCGCTCACCTTGTTGAGGTAGTCGGCGACCTTCTGCTGGGCCGCGCCGATCTTCCGCCACGCCGCCGCCGGATCTTTTTCGTTCAACATGCCGGCGTTGAATACGAAATCCTCGTAATCGCGCAGCGACATCTCGGCATCTTGCGCGTGGGACTGGTTCGGGAACTGAGTGCCCACCCAGCGAAGACAACCCTTCTTGCCATACGGAATTGCGTGGCGGGTCATGAATGTCGTCAACCACTTCTTGCGGGCCTTGCTCACGCGGGCCTGCTTGGCCGGATCGACATTCGAAAGGCTCTTGGAATTCGCCGAGCCCCAGGCGCTGATGAGCACGTCGATGGTTTCGATCTCGTGCTGGACAATCGGGTTCTGGTAATCGAGCTGATGCGGCGCTGCCTCGCGGAGAAACCGCTCGCCGGTGTCGTCGGCGGTCAGATGCAGATAGGGATGCCCACCGGCCCGCACGACCGCCGAAAAGACCTCCAGCAGCAGCGGCTCGCACACGGTCGAGCCCGTGATCTTTACCAGGTCGCCCTTTCGGACTCGGGTGGAGTAATTGACCAGCACGTCGGCGAGTTTGACGAGGCGAGGATCGGTCATGTTCACTCCTTCAAACTACGCACATTAAATCGAGTAATATGATGAGGCCAAGCCGAGCATCCGGTCGAGAAAACAGGTGTTTCTACAATCCATTCCAGAGTCCCTGCACATGGCAGTCTTGCTGGCTGTTGTCGCGATCACCCTGGCCCAACCGGCCGATTATCAGGAGGGCTTGAAGCAATTCTACCAGGAAAAAAACTCGGCCAAGCGAGACATGTTGATGCGCGGCCTGATCGGCGACGTCATCAAACCCGGCTCCGAGGAGAGAAAGGCCGCGGCGATTCGCCAAGTGAATTTCTGGGAGCCGCAGCCGCCGGGCATTCAGGATCTTAAACTTCACATCGGCCGGGGCGAGCGAGCCGACAAACACGTCTTCGTCAACATTCCCGCCGATTACGAACACTCGCGGGCCTGGCCGATGGTCGTCACGCTGCACGGACAGGGCCAACCCGCCCAGTCCATGATGGCCATGACCCGCGCCATTCTTGGCACCGCAGCCGACTCGCACATCATCGTTGCGCCCCAAGATCTCGGCCCGATCGGACTGACGGAACCCGAGAAAGTCGTCGATCAACCTCGACGGTTGCTCCGCGAGCTGCGCCGAAGCTTTCACATCGACAGCGACCGCGTGTTTCTCATGGGCTATTCCATCGGCGGACACAACACCTGGATGGCCGGAATCATGAATGCCGACTGCTTCGCGGGCATCATGCCGCTGGCTACGCCTTTGCAGGTCATCGGAAACGACATGTTGTACGACGTCTTCACGCCGAACCTCGGGAATCTCAACACGCTGTTCGTCTGGGGCGCGAAGGACAATCTGGGTCAAGACGGCCATCCGCATCCGCAGGGGGGCAATGCGGCCATGAGCCGGGTGCTGGCGGACGTCATGCGTAAGTCTTGCGCCGATCGGTTCACGGGCGTCGAGTTACCCAACGCCGCGCATGGAAACGTGACTCCGCCGAGCGACAAAGTGGCGGCATGGCTGAAACAGAAACGCAAGACCTGGCCGACCAGTGTGACGCAGCGGTTCCGGCTGCCCGGACAGAGTCGCGCGGCGTGGATCAGGGCTGTCGAATTGATGGGCAAGCCACTGGCTGACGCCGCATCGACCGTGAAACTCAAGCCGGGCGAGAACACTGCCACCGCTCAAAAAAGGCATCTTGTCGCACAGCTCGGGTTAATTGAGGCATCCGTCGATAAGCAAACCATCCTAATCACGACTAGGAAGGTGAAGGACGTCGAGCTATTGTTATCGGATGAATTGATCGACCTGGACAAACCGATCAAGGTCATACGCAACAAACGCGAGGTGTTCGACGGCCGCGTTTATCGCAGTGTAGGCACGATGCTTCAGGAAACCGCGGAAACACTGGATTTCGCGAGAATTCCGCAGACTCGTTTAGTGATCCCCGCATCCGGCCGCAAGGTGACCGGCGATGCGAAAGAAACGAACTAAGAGCCATTGCGCAGACAAATCGGGACAGTATTCGCATCCCCGTCGAATGAGGCACGTACTGATTCGATCGTTATGATTGCATGAATGGGAGTTCTCGATCGAATTCGGCGATGGGTCGGCGGCACCAGGCCTTCGACAACGGCGACCTCCGTGCTTGGCGCGACGGGTGAACGCACCGCCGAGAGGTACCTAAAATCGCGTGGCATGCAGATCGTCGCCCGCAACTACAAGTGTCCGGTCGGCGAGTTGGACTTGATTGCCGCGGATGCGAAAACCATCGTCTTCGTCGAGGTCAAGACGCTGATGAGCGACGCCGACGCGGATCCCGAGAACAAGATCAACCCGGTCAAGCAGCGCAAGCTGGAAAACGTCGCGCGATACTGGCTGAAGGCCAACGGCGAACCGGAGGCGACCTACCGATTCGACGCCATCAGCGTGGTTATGAACGGCGATTCGCCGCAGGTGCGGCACATTGAGGAGGCGTTCATTCCCAAGCGATGAACGGATCACATTGCCCCATTTGATCGACTCCCACTGCCATCTCACCTACGAAGGCCTTCACGAACGGATGGACGAGGTCATGCGCAACGCGCGCATCGCCGGCGTCGGCGAACTGGTCACCATCGCGACTGACCTCAATGACGCCGCCAGTGCATTGCGGCTGGCACGCAGGTTTAACAACATCCACGTGGTCGCGGGCATCCACCCGCACCAGGCGGGCAAAACCGAGCGCGGCTGGGAGAATGCACTCCGCGAGATCGTCACTCAAAACGACGTCCGTGCCGTCGGCGAGACCGGGCTCGATTATCACTACGACTTCTCCGATCGCGAGACGCAGCAGGCCGTTTTTTGCGGACAGCTCGACATCGCCACGGCAAGGCAGATGCCGGTGGTCATTCACTGCCGCGAGGCCCATCGCGACGTGCTCGATATCTTGGGCGAATTTCCCGATGTGCCGCGCGTCGTGTTTCATTGCTTCACGGGAACACTCGCTGAAGCGAAGGAGATCCTCGACGCGCGTTACTGGATTTCGCTGACCGGCGTGGTGACGTTCAAACGATCGGACGAACTGCGCGATGTGGCGCGATTGATCCCGATCGACCGGCTGATGATCGAGACGGACGCGCCGTACTTATCACCCGAGCCGGTGCGAAGCGTCCGGCCCAACGAGCCGGCCTTCGTGCGGCACACGGCGGAGTGCATCGCTAACGCTCGCGGCATCACGTTCGACGAACTCTCTTCAGTGACCCACGCCAATACACGGCGATTCTTCAATCTGCCGGGCCTGCCTGCGGCGAACCCCTGAACGAGACGCACGGTCTTGCGATAGAATCCCTCCCTTTGCTAAGAGGCGCCTGCAATTATGTCCGACCCATCCAACAAGGCCGTCGCCATTGGCATCGATCTCGGCGGGACCGCGATCAAGGGTGGACTCGTGGCCGCCGACGGCACCATTCTCGATAAGAATCAAATCGCCACCGAAGCCGACGGCGGGCCGGACCATGTGCTGGAACGCATCGTCGGACGCATCGAGTATTTCAGGGCTGAGGCCACGGCTCGAAAGATCTCGATCGCACGCGTCGGCATCGGCGCACCGGGAATTCTCAGCCATAAGACCGGCACAATCATCGCCCCGCCCAATCTGCCGGGCTGGCGAAATGTCCCCGTCGTCACCCATCTCGCCGCGGCGACGGGCCTGTTCGTCAATCTTGAGAACGACGCCAACAACGCCGCGTACGCCGAGTTCATCTGCGGGGCCGGTCGCGGTTGCCGAAACATGGTGCTGCTGACCATCGGTACCGGTGTCGGCGGCGGGGTGGTGCTCGACGGGCGTCTCTTTCGAGGCGCCTTTGAGAACGGCGGCGAATTGGGCCATACCATCGTGCAGGCCGGCGGACGGCTTTGCGGGTGCGGTCAGCGCGGATGCCTCGAGGCCCATGCCTCGGCGAGTAGCCTGGTCGTGCGAGCCACGAAGTTGCTCGAAGCCGGCCGCGCCTCGTCGCTGAGAGAGGATTGGACGGCAACCGGTCTGATCGATGGCCGGCGCATCGCCGCCGGCGCGGCCGCTGGTGACGCCCTCGCGCTGGAAGTCTGGAACGAGACCTGTCGATACCTCGCCATCGCCTGCATTAATATTCAGCACGCGTTCAATCCTGAGCGGGTCGTCTTTGCCGGCGGATTGAGCGAAACCGGCGCGCTGCTGCTCGATGGAATCAAGGCGGCCTATCGCGCCGAGGCCTCGCGCCTGCTCGGCGATCCGCCCGAAATGCGGCTGGCCGAACTCGGCAACGACGCCGGATTCGTCGGCGCGGCGCTCTCGGCCCTGACAAACGATTGAGAGGCCGCCGGGTCGCCCTTGCAGAATCCTCTCGATAAGATGCGATTGATCGCAACCTCGAATCACCCGCGGAGATCTCCATGACCGCCAAAGACGCCCCGCTTCCTCCGAGCAAGGTTCTCGTGGTGGATGACAACGCCCAGAACCGCGAACTCCCCGAAGCCTATATGGATGATATAGATAAGGTCCGCACCGAGA
>CAYXEY010000224.1:0-8171 GCA_964464105.1 uncultured Planctomycetaceae bacterium | reverse complement strand
TCGCGCTCCTTCTCGATCATGTCCGTCTTCTTCTTGCTGATCGCCTTGGCCAGACGGAAGGCCCGCTTGCGCTCAATGCCGCCGAGCTGGTTCACGAGGCGCGCAACCTGCTCCTGATAGACGATGATGCCGTAGGTCTCGGCCAGCACGTCGTTCATGATCTTGTGCGGCGTGGTCCATGCCTGCCCATGCTTGCGGGCGATGTAGGCGTCGATGTTGACCATCGGCACCGGGCGATAGAGCGCGTTGGCCGCAATCAAGTCTTCAATGCGGTTGGGCCGCATCTTCATGACCACGTCGCGCATGCCGCCGGATTCGAATTGGAAGATGCCAGCGGTCTGACCGGCTGCAAAAAGCTCGTAGACCCTCGCGTCTTCCAGGTTCAGCCGTTCGAGATCGATCCGCAGTCCGTGGTTCTGCTCGATCAGATCGCAGGTCCGCGCCAGCACGCTCAGCGTCTGCAAACCGAGCAAGTCCATCTTGAGCAGGCCGACCTTCTCGACGATGGTGCCTTCAAACTGGGTAATGACCTGGTCGGTGCCCGCCGGTTTATACAGAGGTAGCAAATTGTCCAACGGCTGGTCAGCAATGACGATGCCGGCGGCGTGAATGCCCGCGTTTCGCGACAGGCCTTCCAGCCGCCGCCCGACGTCCATGACCTTGCGGACGCGGACATCTTCGTCGTAAAGGCGCTTCAGCTCCGGCTCCTGCGCCAGCGCCTTGTCCAGCGTCATGCCGAGCGTCTCCGGCACGAGCTTGGCGATGCGATCGGCCTCCTGCAGATTCACTCCGGTCACACGACAGACATCGCGAATGGCGGCCTTCGCCTTCAGTGTGCCGAAGGTGATGATCTGGGCAACGTGTCCGTACTTCTCGCGGACGTAACGGATGACGTCTTCGCGGCCGTCCTGACAGATGTCGATGTCAATATCGGGCATTTCGTCGCGATCGGGGTCCATGAACCGCTCAAAGTACAACCCGTAACGGAGCGGATCGGGCAACGAGAGATATAGACAGAACGCGACGACGGATGAGCATCCGCTACCGCGCGCGCCGCAGGGAATGCCCTTGCCGCGGGCGTAATGCACGAAGTCCCAACAGATCAAGAAGTAGCCGGAGAAGCCCTTGCTCTGAATGACGCCCAGTTCGTAGTCGATCCGCTCCTGTAGCTCCGGCGTGATTTCGCCATAGCGCTCGCGGGCGCCTTTCTGCACCAGGTCGCGGAGGTACGCCTCGGGCGTCTGCTTCTCGGGTGGATGATAGACCGGCGTGTAGCGCTTCTTAAGATTCAGTTCAACGTTGCAGCGCTCGGCGATGGCCACGGTGTTGGCCGACGCCTCCGGCTGCTCCGGAAAGAGCATCTGCATCTGGGCCGGCGTCTTGAGAAAGAACTGATCAGTCGGAAACTTGAACCGATCAGTGTCGCTCTGCAGTGCCCGAGTGGAAATGCAACAGAGGATGTCATGCGCCTCGACGTCGGTTGACTTGAGATAATGCACGTCATTGGTCACCACCAGGCCGACGCCCTGCCGCTTGGCGATGTCGATCAATTCGGGGTTGATGGTCTTCTGTTCTTCCATCCCGTGATCTTGCAATTCGATGAAGAACCGCTCGGGGCCAAAGACCTTCAAATACCACTCGGCGACGGATTCTGCCGCAGCCCGATCGTGCTTCATCAGTGCCTGCGGAATCTCTGCTCCGAGGCAGGTGCTGGTGCAGATCAGTCCCTCGCTGTGGGCTTCGAGCACTTCGCGATCAATGCGCGGCTTGCGATAAAAACCCTCCATGTAGCCGATCGACGTCAGCTTGAGCAGGTTGTGGTAGCCGATGTTGTTCATCGCCAGCAGGAGCAGGTGATAACTGGCATCGCCGGTCGCATTGGCTTCGCGGACACGCCTATCGCCCGGAGCGATGTAAGCTTCAAGACCGATGATCGGCTTGACCCCTGCCGCAATGGCCGCCAGGTAAAACTCGATCGCGCCGAACATGTTGCCGTGATCGGTGATGGCGATGGCCGGCATGCCCATCTCTTTGGCGGTCTTCACCATATCGCCAATGCGATTGGCCCCGTCAAGCAAGCTGTAGTGAGTGTGGCAATGCAGGTGAACGAACGGCTTGTCGGACATCAGCGGACCTCCGTGTCGGGCGCATTGTACGCCGACCAAACGGCGATCGTCAGGCGCTGCAACGGCCATCACGCGAACAAGGGTCGCAACAATTCACAGCGCCATCACTGAAACAGGCTGGCGTCTTTTTATAGTTCGTTCGCGAGCTGGGACGTTATTCGTCAATTGAGAGGCCGGCCAATCGCGGCGAGCTCACGTGTTCCTCGGGCACCGAATCGAAACCCCGGTTCTTCAGAACGCCGTTCGTCTGCCCAAAAACTCTGGCCTATCGTTCAAGCCGAGAATGGGTCTTGCCCTGTCCAATACGCAGGAATTGCGCCTGTGAATTGGCAGCCGAATCCGCCAAATTGACATCCGGCTGCCAGGTTTGACCGCCAAAAGACGCATATATGTGTGGTTTCGCGCGATAACAGCGTCGTTATCCGCTTCTGATATTCCTGTCATAAGCGGCAGTCATATATAGACTTATGGGATCATGGGAGAGCGAACTGCGGGTTCAGGGCCTGTTTGGCGCGGGAATTGGAAGGGATGACGTGTAGAGACGGTTTCCTGCGGGACTGGCGTCCTGCGTGAAACGAAAGGCTCTTATCGGGCATCAGCATAAGGATGATGCCGGAGGAAGGCCAAAACCGAGAACTATCGGCCGCTAACACGGTATACAGGGTGGGCATAGGGAGTCGTCGGGGCTCCAGATACCCAGCCAAAAGCCAACAAGCGCTCGTATGAGCGAAGTTCGATGCCCGATTTGGAGGCGTCGAGGAGAGTGTGATGCTACGAATTACGACTGAAATTTCAAGCCGCAAGGCGCTGGAGTCCTGGCTCCATCCGCCGCCCTACATCATGAACGATGAGTTGCGGCGCAAGGAGACCGAGCGCCGGCTGTTTGCCGATTGGCCCGGTCCGGCCGAGGGGTCGGGGCGTGTGACCGCCACGGAGGAGCTTTTGCTCTTCAAGCAGTTGCACTACTGCGGCTACAGGCTGAGCAAGATTTACAAGGCCGCTAACAAGAAGCCGTCGGTCGCCCTCAAGCGGCAGTACGGCACCTGGGTTCAGCGGTACAACCTGATCCGCGCGCGCCTCATCGAAGGCAACCTTGGGCTGGTGTACGACCTGATCGGGCGGACCCGCTTCAATAACCTGGAGCGCGACGAGATGTCGAGCGAAGGGATGATGGCGTTGCTCCGCGCGGTCGATACGTTCGACCCGTGGCGCGGCTTCCGCTTCAGTACCTATGCATGCAATGCGATCATTCGCGCATTTGCCCGCGCGTCGATGCATGATTCGAAGCGGCGCAACCTGATCGTCGGCACCTGGGATCCGGAGTTCGAAAAGAGCGACTTCCCCGAGGTGCGGCGCGGCGATCAGCGCAGCCTCTTCGTCGAGCGGTTGATGCGGATTCTTGGCGAAGGGAAGGCGAACTTGTCAGATGTCGAGAAGACAGTTCTGGCTCGCCGGTTCCCGGCTGAGGATTCGGCCCCCCGGCAGACGCTGGAGGATATCGGCCGCCAGATGAAGGTCAGCAAGGAGCGCGTCCGGCAGATCCAGCTATCAGCGATTCGCAAGCTGCGGCAGGCGATGGCTGAGGACACGATTTTGACGTAAGCCGCTTCACTAGATCGATTGCGATGGCAATCGAGTGAGACAACCAGCCGGCCCGGGTCGCCCACTTTGGGCAACCCGGGCCGTACTTTTTGAGCAATCGGCGATGAATGTGGCACGCCCTCAATTCTCGTTGCCGAGTCAAACGCCGCTTGGCAGTGCCACCCTTTCCCCTGACAATCCGTGCAGGAGCCGATGGAACTATGCCCATTGATCGTGTTGCTGTTATTGGTCTGGATTGCGCTGAGCCCTCGCTGGTTTTTGACCAGTGGGCGGCCGATTTGCCGAATCTCACGGCCCTGGCTCGGCGCGGCGCCTGGGGCAAATTGACCAGTTGTATGCCCCCCATCACCGTGCCGGCCTGGAGCTGCATGGCCTCGTCGAAGGACCCCGGTCAGCTTGGCATCTATGGCTTCCGCAATCGCAAGGATCACAGCTACGACGGACTCGACATCGCCATGAGCTTCGCGGTGAAGGAGCCGCGCATCTGGGACATCCTCACCAAGGCCGGATTACCGTCGATCGTCATCGGCGTGCCGGGCACCTTTCCAATCATGAAGCCCAATCTGGGGCAGATGATCAGTTGTTTCCTGACGCCCAACCCGATGGACGCCTATGGCAACGATGACGCGGTCAAACAATTCACCCATCCGCGGCAACTGAAGGACAAGCTCAAAGAACTCGTCGGCGAATACATGGTCGACGTAAAGGACTTCCGCACCGAGGACAAGGCGTGGCTGCTGGAGCAGATTCACCAGATGACCGAGCGGCGTTTCAAGGTGATTCGACACCTGGCGAAGAACGAGCCGTGGAAGCTGCTGTGGTTCGTGGAGATGGGCGTTGATCGCATTCACCACGGCTTCTGGAAGGAGATGGACGCGGGTCATCATCGGCATGTGCCGGGCAACCCGTTCCAGGACGCAATCCACAAATACTACATGCGGCTGGATACGCTGATCGGCGAGTTCATGACCGAATGCGATCCAAGCCGCACGGCCTTTCTCGTGGTGTCAGATCACGGCGCCAAGCGAATGGACGGCGGCATCTGCTTCAACGACTGGCTGATTCGCGAAGGCTACCTCGTGCTGAAGGAGCCAGTGTCCGGCACCACCAAGTTCTCCAACAAGCTGATCGACTGGAGCAAGACCCGCGCCTGGGGAGACGGCGGATACTACGGACGCTGTTTCATCAACGTGGCGGGACGCGAGCCTCAGGGCATCGTGCCGCGCGATCAATACGACGCACTGCGAAATGAGTTGATTCAGAAGCTCGAAGCCCTGCCCGACCACAACGGTCGGCAAATCGGGACCCGCGTCTATAAACCGGAGGCGGTGTACAAGCGGGCCGAGCGCGTGCCGCCGGACCTGCTGGTGATTTTTGGCGACCTGCACTGGCGCAGCGTGGGGACGGTCGGCAATCCGAGCATTTATACATTTGAGAATGACACCGGACCGGACGATGCCAATCACGCACAGGAGGGCATGTACATCCTCGCCCTGCCGGATGGCAACGGGCCGAAAGGTCGCAAGGATGGTCCCACGCTGTATGACGTGGCCCCCACTATTCTGAAAATGCTCTCGCAGCCCGTACCCGCCGACATGATCGGCGCGTCCCTCATCTGACATCGATGGAGTTTATTTGAATGAAAACATGTTATTACAAACGGTATCTGCGCGGCCTACTGCTCTGCGGCCTCCTCGCGCAGGCATGCGTGACGGTTCGAGCCGATGATCCTCCTGCCGCCAAAAAGGAATCGCGGCCGGACATTTATGACCGGCAGGCGGATGGCGAAAAGCAGATCGCGACGGCGTTGGCCGAAGCCAAACGGGATCACAAGCGCGTGCTGCTGCAATTCGGGGCGAACTGGTGCGGATGGTGCCACAAGCTCAACGACCTTTTCAAGACAAATAAAGATATCAAGAACGTCCTGCTCTACGAATACGTCGTCGTGCACATCGACGTGGACAAGGTCGATGGCAAGCAGCACAACGAGAAGGTCAATGCGAAGTACGGCAATCCGATGAAGCTGGGGCTGCCGGCGCTGGTGGTGCTCGACGAAGATGGCAAGCAGGTCGTCACTCAAGAGACCGGCGCGTTGGAGAAGGGTCAGGCACATGATCCCATCAAGGTGCTTGGGTTCCTGAAGGAGTGGGAGGCCAAGCACCCCACGGCTGACGAGGTGCTGGGCGCGGCATTGGCGAAAGCGAAATCCGAGTCGAAAGCGGTATTTGTCGATTTTTCGGCCCCGTGGTGCGTGTGGTGCCGCGTGCTCGATGAGTATCTGCATCGGCCGGAGATCGCCACCGTTTTCGAGGCGGGCATCATCCCGGTCAAGATCGACATCGATCGCTTTAAGGGCGGCAAGGAAATGTGCGCCAAGATGGGCGGCGGCTCGTCGGGCATCCCTTACTTTGTAATGCTGGATTCAGCGGGCGGAGTGATTGGCACGTCCATCCCTGCCGGCGGAAAGAACACTGGGTTCCCGGGCACGCCCGAGGAGATTCAATATTTCATTTCGCTGGTAAAGAAGGCATCGCCTAAGACGACCGACGCGCAACTCAAGTTGCTCGAAGAGGGTTTCGCAAAGAAGCCCGCCAAGACCGGTCACTGATACGATACGCGTACAAATAGACGGCCCTCGGAATGCGAATCGACTTCGCAATTCCGAGGGCCCTTTTTGTTGCAGCCTACTCCGTCGGCCCCCACGCAGGGGTGCCGCGTCGGGTGTTATTCGTAGATGTTGGTGCTCTCGGTCTCGGTGACCGGCGAGGTCAACTGATCCGAGGTCATGTTGACCTTGAATCGCGAGTCGGCCGCCTTGATGCCGCGAACGGTGACGGTGTAGGTCGCGCGGGTCTTGGGGGCCAGGGTCGGAAGCGGAGCAAACCGCACGGACTTGCCGCTGCCGGTGCCGGCCGTCGCGCCGCCGGCGGAGACGAATTCCTGCTCGTCAGGAAGCATGCACTCAATCACGACGTTTGTCGCGGTCTGGCTGCCCTGGTTGACTGCGTAGATGGTGTAGGTGGTTTGGGCGCCGACCTCGACCGGATCGGGATCATCGACGCATTCGAGCAGCATGGCGGGAATGCCCTTGACCGGGAACTCGCAGGCTGCATCGGCCACGACACAATAGGAAACGCGGGCTGAGTTTCGCACCACGCCCATCTGGTTGCACTTGACCGTCACGTGGAAGGTCATTTGCTTGCCGGCATCAAGCGTGCCGATGTTCCAACTGACGCGACCGCCCGAGACCTGCCCGCCGCCGTCAGCGTTGACGAACTGAGCGTTGGTGGGCAGTGTGTCAGTGACAACGACGTTGTTGGCCGGACCGTTGCCCTTGTTGGAGACGATGATCTCGAAGGTGGCGTCGCGGCCGATGTAACGGAGATTGGGGCAGCGCTTGGCAATCTCAATCTGCGGCGTGCCGACCGGCGCATCCGGCATGACGTCCGCGTGTCCCAACCCGGCCAGTCCATAAACGGCCAGTCCCAATCCCGCGATAGCAAAACCGATGATTCGCTTCATGTGAGCACCCTTCCTGGTTGAAATGGAATCCGCCGCGGCGAACCGCGCCGCGAAACGCGCCGGAACGGTACCGGAGGGTGAGCGGGGATGTCAAACGGAGAGCCGTCAGCCTTCAGCCGTCAGCTATCAGCCGGGAGGCATGAGTAGTTAGCCGTTAGCCGTTAGCCGTTAGCCGTTAGCCGTTAGCCGACGGCTATCGGGGCAAGCTCATTGGTTTGATGAATGGAAATTTGAAATCTAAGATCTCAGATTCGAAATCCAAGACCTGAAATCCGAAACTCTTCCGTTGATCGAAATCTGATCACGGACTTTTCCTGAGTGCCCGCAGCAGCGCGATGAGCACGACCGCGCCGACGGTGGCCGTGACCAGGCTGCCTACGGGACCGGTGGCCGCGAGGCCGATGAGGCGGAACATGAGCCCGCCTAGGATCGCGCCGATCACGCCAATGATCATGTTCTGCAGGACGCCCGACGAGCCGCCCTTCATGATCTGACTGGCGAGCCATCCGGCACAGAGTCCGATGAGGATGAAGTAGAGGAAATCCATGATTGTCTCCGTACGAACTACGCCGCAGATTGTAATGCAATGCAGCTACTTGGGGAGATTGGCCCGAAGCTGATCGAGCAAGCCACGTGTACCGTGTTGGTCGCACCATTTCTCGATGTATTGCCAATCAAGGTTGTTGCCCTGAACTGCGAGAACATTGCGAACGTCCTCTACATCCTTGCTTCGCTTACCAAGCTGCGACCAGCGCAGCTTGGTGATCACGACATCTTCGGGTGAAGCAACGAATGTGGCATGTCGGTCAAACGTGGTTGGCTGTCGCCGTTCAAATCGAATGCGATCGTGCGGGTCATCCGAAAGGAAAAACAACTTGCTCTGTAGAAAACCCAGTATTCGCATAACACAATCATCAGATT
>CAYXEY010000223.1:0-8178 GCA_964464105.1 uncultured Planctomycetaceae bacterium | reverse complement strand
GCAACTCGCCGAGATCATCGCAGGTGAGTCGCTCGAATGCGACGGGTACGAGTTCCGCGAGGCGCGGACCATCGGCGCCGGCATCCCAGATCAGTTCGACGACCGACACGTTGCGACCAAGGGCGAGGGCGAGATGATCGAGGGCGTCGTCAACGCCGGCGGTCTGGCGGAGCGACTCCTGGCAATACGACGCGGCATCGTCAGCGAGGGCGCGATCAATCGGCGCGGCCGCTCGATCGCGCAGGGCACGACGTCCGGCCGACCAGCCGGGCAGTTCGGCGGCGGAGACGATTTCCCAATTGAGGCCGGTCACAGCGAGGCGGCGGGTGTGCGCGACGCTATAGAGATGGGCGTCTTTTTCTTCCATTTGCTCGTAGAGCGAGAGAGCCGCCGAAAGATCGCCCGCGTCGGCTTCGCGCAGGATGGAGACGAGCCGCTGCGGGGTGAGGCCGTCGGCGGGGTAGTCGCGTTGGGCATCCTCGCGCCGCGGGCGGATGAGCGCACCCGGCGCAGGCGGGGACATCGGGCGTCGAATTGCCTGGATTAAGCGAGTGAGCACGTTCATGGTGAATCTCCGGCGAAGAATGGATGGGTCTTGCCCTACCTTCGTGCCGGGGGTTCCGCTGGCTGGCTGACCTTACGACTGACGTCTTGTGGCACCGGCCAATGGCCGGTTCGAGCTACTGGGAATCACCGGCCATTGGCCGGTGCCACAATTGGAGGAAGACCATTACCAGATTCCCCCGCGCCCGAATGCGGCGGGGCCGCTGGTGAGCAGGCCGGGGCGGGCGTCGCCGCTGTCGTCACGCGCGGCGTGCAGTCCGAGGGCCGCGGCCCAGAAGCGATCGCCGTGTCCGCCCGAGGCGCGATCCGCGTCGTAGCGCACGTGTCCGCCATGCGAGGCGAGCCGGGTGATGCTGTGCCAGTCGGCGACGATGTGTTCATCCACGGGAATGTGCAGTTGTCCGCGCTCGGCGCGGACGCGTAGATTGCCGGCGAGTTCGCTCTTAAGCGCGGACGTGAAGGTGACGCCTTCGACGCGATGCTCGCCGTAGCGCGACGCCAGTCTTTCAGAAAGCTGGAGGCCCATCCCGCTGGCGTCGAGGCAGCAGCGCCGCACGGCGGGCGATTCGAGCAGCCCGGCGAGCACGGTCTCCTGCTCGGCGAAGGGCGCGGCGGTCAGCACGATGAGGCCGCGCGTGACGAAGGCGATGTCGTCGTTCATTTGGCGCGACGGCGGCGTGGATAATGCGGTCGCGTCGGGTATCGACGGCGGACGCGAGATGCGCTCCCACAGCCAGATCGCGGTCACGTCGCGATAGCGCCCGACATCGACGCCGATATAGATTCGCGCATCGCGCCGGCCCAGCCGCGGCCAATCGACTCCGGTGCTCAAGCGGCCATCCTGGCACCGAGCAATCAAATCGAGCGGCATGAAGGCGGTGGCTTCGTCGAGAAACTCGCAGCAGAACTCCTGCCGCCAGGTCAGATCGTCGCCAATGGCAGCGCGCATTTCGTTCGCGTCCACCTGCAAACCCGCGGCGATTGCGTCGGCGAGCGTGACCGTGCTGCGCGAGAACATCTCATTTGTTTCCAGCCGGTGGAACATGTTGCGCCGTCCGCGCGGGGTGCTGGCCACGTCGAGTTCGCCGGCTCCGCGGAGCAGCGTGGGAAACAGCGCCGCCCAGATGGCCGCGTCATCCTCGTGCATGGCGAACTCGTCGAGCAGCACGTCGCCGGTGAAGCCGCGCGTGGTCATGGGGTTGGCCGGGAGGGCGAGGATGCGCACGCCGCCGGGCAGGATCGCCTCAAGATGTCGCAATTTCATTCCGGCGAAATCGTCGCATCCGCGCAGGGTCATGGCGGCGGAGATGGCATGGCAGTGCATGCGGACCTTGTTCATCACTTCTCGGCTCTGGCGCTCGCCGGCCGAGAGGATGATCTGATCGCGCCGCCGGGTCAGCCCGCGCAGCGCGCGGCGCAGGCTGAAGGTGAAGCTCTTACCGGTCTGGCGTGCCCAGCAGTTCCAGGTGAAGCGGGCCGGATTTTCGACGGCGGTCTTCTGATACGGAAGAAGTGCAACGCATGGGTCGGTCATGACTGTCGTCTCCCGGCGTAAGTCCGCAGGCGACAACGAGTCTTGTTCAATGTTTCACGAAGCCGGCGATGTGCCGCAAGGTCAGCCCATTCTCGGACCTCTGTGTCGCGCGTGATCCAATCGGACACTCCTGGGTCGTTATCATTCAAGCAAGCAGCGCTCTGTCGCCATGGACTCGAAATTGGCAAGCAGTTAATCGCGCGTTGCCTCGGGGGTGGAACATGTTCCGCACGGCTTGGGTGACCATCATCATCGCTGCGTGTGCACACGTTCGGCCAATACCGGCGTCGGACGACAAAGGTGCTTATTTTCCGGAACGTCTTGATCAGCCCTACATTCCAGTTGATGAACCGGTTCCGCATGGTGGCCCATCGCAGGCCCCGCCCGGCAGCGTGCAGGTCAACGTCGATGCCAACGGAATGAACATTGTGGGCGATGCGGCGAATGAACCGTCCATCGCGATCGATCCGACGAATCCGAATCGCATGGCCATAGGCTGGCGGCAATTTGACACGATCGCCTCGAACTTTCGCCAGGCAGGCGTTGCGTATTCGACCAACGCCGGCGCGTCGTGGACATTTCCGGGTGTGCTCACGCCGGGCCTGTTTCGCAGCGACCCGGTCCTCTGTGCAGACAACGCCGGCCGCTTTTTCTACAACAGCTTCAGGGACACTCTGTGCGTTGACGTGTTTCAGTCAGCCAATGGCGGCATGACGTGGCCGATCAGCATTCCCGCGTTCGGCGGCGATAAGACGTGGATGGATGTCGATCGCACGGCCGGCGTCGGCGAAGGCCATCTTTACATGGCGTGGCAGACCGCGGCGACTTGTGCGACGGCGCCCGCGGGCAGCTCGTTCACGCGTTCGACTGATCACGGACTCACGTGGATGACGCCCGTCGCGATTCCCAACAGTCCGCGATTCGGTGTGACCGCCGTCGGGCCGGACGGCGCGGTGTATGTGACGGGGCTTACCGCGGCATCCTCAACTTTCGTGGTCGCCAAGTCTACAAACGCACAGAATTCGGCTGCTACCCCGACTTTCGACTTTTCCGTCACCGGCGATTTTCTGGGCGGCACCGTGGTCTTGGGCGGCATCCCCAACCCGGCCGGACTGCTGGGGCAGGTGTGGATCGCCGCGAATCCGCTCAATGCGTCGCATGTCTATTTGCTGTGCTCGGTCCATGCTCCCGGCCCGGACACGATGGATGTCAAGTTCGCCCGCAGCATCGATGGCGGACAGTCGTGGAGTCCGCCGGTCCGCATCAATGATGATCCGATTACCAGCGTGGCCTGGCAGTGGTTCGGCACGATGTCGGTGGCGCCGAACGGGCGTATCGACGCGATCTGGAATGACACGCGCGACGATTCGGAGAACAGGCTCTCCCGTGTTTATTACGCGTTCTCGCTGGATGAGGGGGCGACATGGACCGCCAACCGGCCGCTCACGCCGCAGTGGGACTCAAGGGTGGGCTTTCCGCAGCAGAATAAGATCGGTGACTATTATCATATGATTTCATATAACGACGCTGCCCATCTGGCCTACGCGGCCACATTCAACGGCGAGCAGGACGTGTATTACATGCGGATCACACCGCTGCCGGCGTGCGAAACCTGCGCCGCCGATCTGAACGGGGATTCGGCGCCCAACGGCCGGGACATTCCGGAATTCATGAACTGTCTGCAGCATTTCCCGGCCAACGCCCCGGCTTGCGGTTGCGCCGACATGAATGGCGATCAGATCGTCAATCTGAGTGATGTGTCCGGGGTGGTCGACAAACTTCTCGTGGGTGGGTGTGAGTGAGCGGCCTCAAACTCGCATCCAGTTTTCGTACAAACGAGCACAAACGGGGCGTACATTGAGCCGACGAACGAGCAGCGCGCGGGGCAGACTGGAGGTAAAGCTTGTTGCCGGTCTGCCGTGCCCAGCAGTTCCAGGTGAATCGCGCCGGCTTCTCGACGGCGGTCTTCTGATAGGTCAGGAGGTTGATGACCGTGACTGAGTGCAAATCGATATCCGGAAATTGAAGGCACACTTGTTTATATCTGGAATAGCAGTAAGTTGCACAATATTCCAAATTTTACATAAGCACCGGCGGATGCGAGTGTTAAGTAGAGGAAAGGCGAGTGCCGCAGAGTCAGATCGTTCATGAATATTTCTGAGAACTTCATTGTCTTAGACGTCGACGATGGCATTTGTGGATATAAACGAGACGAACAGAAATATGGGTGCCTGTATTTTTCACTTGACAAAGGGGACCGGGGGGGGGGTATGCATCTCATAGTATAGACGGTTGCATCGGTGCAGGTGCAACGTTATTAACCTCGAGTGAGAGTCACAGGAGGATCTTGACATGTACATTAGGACGAAGACGAGATCGGCGCTGATCATCTCTTTCACGGCGGTATTGACATTGTCCCTGAACTCAGATTACTCGTCGGGCAGCTGTCCATGCGCCTCAGGCCAGTGGTGCCTGTACGAGGCGCCAGTCAGCGACGAATGCGGCATTTCAACAATTCCAGATGAATGCGAATGTGTCAATGGCTATTGTCCCGAAACACATTGGTACAGTCCGCATCCAAATGCTCTTACCGCAAAACTGGTTGAGAACCTGCCTTGTCCCCCGTGGCCGGGCCCGTGTGACGGCTGTAATCCAACGGGTTATTGCTTTGTCAACATGAGGAATCCCTGTTTATGGCATTACCCTTGCGTTTCGGATCTCGGCTATATTTGTAATGGGACTCATCCCTGCTTTCACGACGACCCCGAGGAAGTATCGATCCCAGGATGGTGGAAAACAATAATACCGTGCTGCGTTGACACGGAATGAACGAAACACAGCTTTCTCGTAGCAGCGGTGGCGGAACCTTGATGGTGTTTTTATGATAGCTGCGATACTCGGCATTTTGGTCATCATGCCTTCCCAAGCTTCGTTGCCTGTCAAAGGCGACCCTCGACTGCGATCCGAATTGCTTGAGCGTGCGTTCCTACAGCGGTCGGGCTTTAAGACGGCCCGATTTAAGATGCGTGTAGTGCATACAAAGCGGGATCGTTTACCGTACGTAAAGAACCTCGAAATCAATCTGGCAGATGAGGACTGGACAATCCGAAATACGGGCGATGATCACGGCTTGGTTTATCCGCCCCAGGCGGGTCAGGTCGATGAAAGCGCCAAAGTGGGCGTCGGTAGTGCGTTTGTGCCATTGGTTCACTTTCTGGAAGGGTCCACAGAGGATTGGTTTTCGTTTGCAGATCTCGCCCGTACTGTCGTTTATACGCCCGGCCATTCCATGCCGGATTTTGTCGATCCTCGCACTTTTGGATTGCGGGCCATTGTTGTACAGCGCAAGGATCCGAAGGAAATGGCGGACATGATGACTGCGTCCGGCAAGATTCGGTATTCAGAGAAATTGCTGAACGATGGAATTATCAGGGTGTCAGGTCACGAGGCCGCCGACTCACCAAAGGGATATGCGTTTGATTTTGAGTGGGACATTGACACAGAGAATGGCCCTTCTGTCGTGACGGCGCGAGAGTTCGTTACCTATCCAGATGGTAGCCGGGAACTAGCTGCTGAATCGAGCAACGACTTGTCGTTGATTGACGGCAAGTGGTGGCCCATGAAAACGGAGACGAAGATTCACGCCTCCGGCAGGGGCTTTAAGATTGAGTTCATCCAGGTTGAATTCGATCAACCGCAACATCCGAAGCGCCTCACCCCGGACTCGATCGGTATTCCGGTGGGCCTGCCTGTTCGCAAGGCAGGCGACGCGGGAAATTTCTATTATGCCGGCAAGGGCGAGATCATCGACGAGGCAACGTTTCACCGCGATCAGTCGAAGTTTGATTTAGCGCCGCTTGCCGCCCATACACTCCAGGCCAGAATCCGGGGATACGGACAGTTTCCTGACTGGTGGAATGCGTCAGACGGCCTCTACGGACTGAAAGACGTCGCCGACCGGCCCGACCTGTGGGAATTGTATGTGCGTCGCTGGGTCATGAAGCGCTCGCCCAATGCCGCCGAAAGCATGATCGAGCCGCTGACTAATGAGCAGAAGACCGCAGCGAAGGGGGTTCTCGACGATTGTCGCAAAAAGGCGCAACCCGTGCGCGCCCGCCTGGATGAGGAACTGGCCACGATTGGAAGGGCAATCCTGGAACACGAGCGAACGCTCGGCATTGCGCACGGCGAGGCGGCGGCAGTTGCGAGCACGACCCAATCCGTACCGCAGAATCCGTTAAAGGAAAGCGCCACGAAAGCCAGTGACATGTCCGGCGGCAAGGACGCCGTTAAGCAATTGGCGGCGCTGCGAGCGCGCCGCGCTGCATTGGAGCACTCCCCGGACATGCAACGCCTCTTTGATGAATTGAAGCAGCGGCTGGAAGACCTGCTCACCTCCAAGCAGCGCGACCCTAATTCGATCGCGCCCATCGTGCCCAAGCCCCCGCGGGTAGCGACTCGTGCCCGTGCCACACCCTGAGGGCGATCAGTTTCATGAAATAATCGTTAGCAATCGCGCCCCGGTTGTTTGGGATACATGCCTTTTTGAATTAGACTCTCCAACATAAACAAATGGAGGGTTTATTCATGCTGGATCGGCAAGAACGGCGATGCCTCGCTTTGTGGGTATGTGCCGGCGCTTTACTTGTGTGCGGCAACGCCAGGGCCGCCGATTTCCCCGAGGCTGAACCGAATAACTCCAAGGCTGCAGCCACGCCCGCGCTGGGCATGGCCGATGGCGATCGGTTGACCGGCTTCAGCAGCGGGTCGAGCACCGCGCCTGGCGATGCGTCGCTTGACTTCTTTCGCGTGCAGAATGCACTGCGTCCCGCGGGCATCTATCGCCATCGACTGGTCATCACCACCGACGGCACCAACGGCCATGCCGGACACATTCGCGGGCTGGATCAGAGCGACGGGGTCATCGGCACGACCGACACGCAGGTGCAGGCGTCGAACGCGTCGACTTCGCCGCCGCGGTTCAATCAGTGGTACGGCTTCGGCAAGGGCGAGCAGTTTTACTATCGCGTCAGCGGGCTGCCGGGCACGACGCGAGGGTACTTTTGTACGCTGTCGACGGATGTCGTCACGCCGACGGTCATCGCGGGGCCGCTCAGTGCCGGATCGATCACCATCAGCAGCGTGGACCAAGGCCATACGAGCGACACCGAGTTCTGGGTGTACGACTCGGATTTCAATGCAATCGCG
This sequence comes from uncultured Planctomycetaceae bacterium, assembly GCA_964464105.1. GTDB lineage: Bacteria > Planctomycetota > Phycisphaerae > UBA1845 > UTPLA1 > CAYXEY01. The sequence goes on along the minus strand of CAYXEY010000223.1, from coordinate 872 downwards.
GGTTATGGCAACGATGACGCGCCTGGCAGCGGCGTCATGGCGGAATCGACGTTGACCCGCGATTTTGCGTCAGGAGTCTATTATCTTGCCGTATCAGATTTCAACCTCGCCAACAACCTCGCGTCGCCGCCGGATGATGATTTCCGCGATGGGCTGGTGCTAGATTTCCCCAACATGCTCGTTGCCCGCACGGTTTCATCGGCGCCGGTCAACGTGTCATTCAACATCGGCGATACCGTGGGACACGCGTATCCGATCGCCGCAAGCAAACCGGGGCCGTATGAGGTGGTGTGGTTCATGTTCACTGTGACGTCGGCGGGCGGGGGCGGATGCACCTGTCGCGGCGATCTGTCGGACGATTCGATGATCTCGGCGGCGGATGTTTCGCTCTTCGTGACGGCACTGTTAAACGGAACGACGGACGCCTGCGCCGATGTGAATCTGGACACGGTAGAGGATGGACTCGATGTGCGACCGTTCACCGCGGCGGTGATGGCAGGGGCATGTCCTTAAAACGACGAATAGCGAATTAAGAGTAGCAAATAGCGAATAGCGAGTTGATACGCCGCCATTCAGTGGACGCACGCGCTATGACCGTTTACCGGGCGGGGCGATTTGCACCAGGGTGTGACCGTCCTTTTCTTCCAACTCAAGAAGCAGCGGCTCCTTCTCTGGGCCCTGAAGGGGGATTTCGGCCTTGCCGTCCTTGATGGCGGCCTCGGGAATGGTCCAGCCCATTAGCGGCAACTCGCGGCGGTAGAAGGCAAGCACCTCGCGGGCCGGAATCCTGACCATGTAGAACACTCGCAGGACCGGATCCTCGGACATATCGACGGACGTCGTCACTTCCGGCGGCACGGGCACGGCGTACT
>CAYXEY010000222.1:0-8214 GCA_964464105.1 uncultured Planctomycetaceae bacterium | reverse complement strand
CGGAGCACGTTGAGGCCATCCACGCTGCGATGCAAGGCAAGGTGCTCGACGCCAACAACCTGACCGGCTGGCGCAAGCGGCAACCGAAACGCGAGGACTGCTCGACGGAACGGGTGCGAGAGTTTCGGAAACGGCGTGAAACGCAATGTAACGCAGATGAAACGCGAGGAAACGCCCCAGAGAAGAGAAGAGAAGATAAGATTAGAGAAGAGAAGAAAGATACTACCGACCGACCTGAACAAGTTGCTGCGCGCGAGACGGACGGACGGACGCCGATTTGCGTTGAGTTGAAATCGGCTTTCAACGGCACGACCGACGCCATGCTTGCCTTCATCGAGGCCGCCATGGGTCCCGGTAGCCGCGTCAACGCCGAGAATTGGCTTGCCGCCACGACAAGCGCTCACGGCTCGGCCGCCGTAGCTCAGGCCTTTGCAACGATCGCCGAAAAGCGCGCCGCTGGCGAGGTCATAGTCCGGCCTCTCCCGCTCTGGTCGAACATCGCCGCAGGCATGAAGTCCGGACATGCGTCTCCCAAGAGACCCGCCTGGGCTACGGAGCAGGAAGCTCGCAAGAAGGCTGCTCGTGAAGCCGTCTTTGGTACGGGAGGCACCGCATGACAAACACGCTCATCCAACGCATCGCGACCGTGTTTGGCCATCCCGATTTCGCTGACGATCCGAAAGCATACCTCGACGAACTCAATCGGTTGATCGGACGCTATTCGGAGCCAGTGCTCGAACATGCCGCAAACCAAATCATCCGGGAGCACGTTCCGACGCAGCGCAATCCGTGGCCGACGCCAGGAGTAATCGCCAGGGCGTGTGCTGCCGCAGCCGGAACGTGGGGTGAGGTCAAAACACCGGAAGCGCCGGGCGAATGGTCACGCGAAGCCGTTGCCAAGGCTTACGATCTGATCGCCTCTCCGATGGGGCGACAAGCTGCGGATGACGGCTGGGTGCTCAGCCTGTGGGATCACTGCCGCAAGCATGGCAGGCTGCCAGATCGGAACGAGGCTGCCAAACTGCGCGATGCGGCCCGCGAGTTTGATGCTGGCTACGGCGAGGCGTCTCGCATCAAGTCGACGCTTGGGATTTCTCTGGTCCGCTTGGGCGACATCATGCTTGCTCGGCGGAACCGCCTTGCCGATCACGCCTATGGCCGGAAGACGCCAAGGGAAAATATTGATTTGTCCGAAACGTCCCGCCGCATGACAGGGGAGAGCGCGGAGTGACCTACCTGACCCTCGTCCTACTCCTGGCATCAGGAGAGCAAACCCGAACGGCAATGCCCTCCTGGGAATGTCATCAAGCAGCAGCCCAGATGCATCAGGCCTGGCACGTCGGAGGCCACGTCACGAGAGACGACGGAATCCGGGTGACTGGTGCAGACTGCGTGCCTTCGACGATCGAGGAAATCCATTCGATAGAATCTGATGGTCCGTGTGAGGTGTCATGACCGACCTCGCCAGACAGATCAGCATCATGCAAGCCGCCGGTCACGATTGGGTGCCCGTCAAGATCTCAACCCTGAAAGGACTGATGATGACCACCAAGACAGTCGGCAAAGTGAAGCTCGTCGAGAAAGAGGGAAAGGTGAAGCTGACCCGCGTCCGCAAGTACGACGCCAGCAAGTCCCGCCGCATCGCCAAGAGCAAGGCCAAGCGTATCGTCACTCCGGCTAAGGCGAGGGCTGCGCGATGATCGAACTCACCAAAGCCAACATCCGCGCCGCCATCATTCTCGGGATGATGTTCGGAGGCGGCATCTGGCTCTCCAACATGGTCGCGAGCCAGAACCCATTCTATCATGGCCCAAGCGTCGTCGAGGCGCTCCCATTCGGGACGCGCTCGTTCTAATGCCTCGTCTACAGAAAACTCCGTTCTGACGGACCGCATTACCGGAGACCCAGCCGCGCGGCTTCTTTCTCAGCCCACTCCCGCTCTTCGTCGCTTTTTGGATCACGGATGCGGCGGGCCAAAAATGCATGCAGCGGCAGCTCCTCTCCCATGGCTGCCACCTCCCATCCATAGTCATGAGAAAGTTCGCTGATTGTCTTGGCTGAGTGCTTTTCGGCAATGTTGGCGACCCACCAATCGACCAACGCCATCTGCTCAGAAGAGAAGCCAGAGGTGTCGGGTGGAGACAGCGCTCGATATCGAATCGCGTCGAAGTGACCAACAGGCTCAACGAACGGTTCGACTAGCCCTGCCTCTTCAAGCTCTAAGCAGATCTCTCGGACATGCTTCGACCGAGGGCCGTACTTATCCCGGACAAACCGCTCGCCTGAAATCGGTTGACCGAATGCCTCATAGGAACGCGCCTCCGAGAACCACAACGCCTTGTTGAGCTTTGTGACCCCGAAGCCGTCTATGTGACTCGTCCGCCATAGGATGTACAGAACGAGTGCTTTGAATTTGTCTCTATCAAAGTTCATAGTAGCGATTCTATCAGAATCGCCTTGACAAAGCTATGATTCGTTCTTGCGCCCCGTGAGACATCTGCACCGTTCGCGCACCAATCACGAGCCATCGCAGCGGTACGTCAACCGCTTCCCGGTCGCGCCCCCGGCTGAGGGGACAGTATATGTATTACTTCATGCGCCAATTGAAACAGTGCTCGCCTCGGTTGGGATCGTGACTTTTCGGACAGAAGAATTGAGACGTTCCCACAGTTTTCTGGAAACCACGTCTGAGGGTAATCGCCGTGGAATTCGATACCGATAGGTGTGTACTCCAAATTCCTCGCGCCGAATTTCTCTTGAGCATCGCGCAACAAATGTCCATAAAAGGAAGTCAGCGTCCAAGAGTACCCGACGTCGGTCTTATCGGCGCAAAAGCCAATGACTTCTCTGGTCGTGAACATGACATCATCCGATAGAGGCCCCGCAGGACCATGCGGCCCGCCTGGGATTCCCGACGATCAAATTGTAGATCATGCTGTCATTGACGGGCGGGTTTGTCAAATGGATAATCGCCAAAGAAATGATCACCGGCCGCACCCGCCTCATCTTCAGCATTTCTCACTGGGGGATGTTCTACGCATGACACCGGAACTCGCAGACAAGATCATGACCCGCATCATCGCCCGCGTCGAAGCTGACGGGGGAGTCCTGCACAAGTCCTCGGGCATCGAGGAGATCATCGGAGCGTGCGCCGTGGCTGAGGCCGAGGGCGAGATCGTCGATGTGATCTCCTACGACGAGCAGAAAGGCCAGTGGGTCCATCGCGACGGCAAGCCGCTCGATATGGGGGATGATCGGGCCCCGGTGGAGGTCAGGTGGTTTTCGGCCCCGCCGGAATGGGGAGCGACGATCGAAAACCTTGGCGATCATGAAGTGCGCGTCGGCGACACAATCGTCCTGCCTGGCCGCATCGTGACGATCGAAAGCTGACCGCATGTGGACCATCCTCCTGACCACACCGCAGTCTGAGTTTCGTTCCGCGTCTTGTGCCGACATCAACCGACAGGACGCCCATGGACACCATCGCACCTACCAAAGAACGCATCGCCAGGGCGAGCTTCGGCGTGGAGGCCCCGGAGGTCACGCAACGCACTGACCGCCGCGCCTATATCGTTCGTGACATCTGGTCCGATCTCCACCGTCGAGGACAGATCACGCCCGAGGAAGCCGAAGCCGGAAAGCGGTTCGCTGCTCATCTCGAGATCGCCTATCGCGGGCGCAGCGTTACCCCAAGCTATGGCACCCGCCTCGCCGAAGGGACGCCAGTCGGTCAACTCTCTGCCAGCGCTGCCGACGCCGACGCCGCTCGTGTAATTGACTACGTGAGGCTTCACACCGATGCCAAGGCTGTGCTTCCGCAGACCGGTCGCATTGCTCTGCTGCTGGCCTGTGATGGCAAGACGCTGGCGCAGATCGGCAGGCTCGTGGCGCCGTACCGCGATGACAACCGAGCCGTGACCGCCGCCGTCATGGCCATCAAAACTGCTCTGGAGTTGCTTTCGAGTCACTATGGCATCGTTCGAGATGGATAACCCGCGACGGCGGTTGACCTTTAAGGCAAATCACTTCATGTTTGCCACAATACCGACACAAGCGCCCGAGGCCCCAGGCTTCCGGGCGCTTTTCATTTCGGGGCACCATGAACGTCGATCAAGTCCGTGCCACCCTCAGCACCATCTGCTCTTTCGCAGCTCTCGCTCTTGCCATAGCTGCCGGACTCAAGCTCGGCGGCTTTCTGGCGTTTCGTGCATCCGTCCTTGAGATGGCTGCTGTCGCCATCGCTCTAGCCCACGTGAAATGACCGAAACCGAGACCGACGAAGCCGACATCGTCATCTGCGATTTGATCGCGTTGTTAAAAGCCTACGGCATCACCGTGCGTTGCGCCGTCGAGATGACGACCGAGCGCATGATCGAGCTATACCCCGAAGTTCCGCCCGCCCCGGTCATCCACTAACGGAGGCCCCGCACATGCACGCATCCCCCACGGCCACGGTCGACGAACTGCAGATCTACGCCCGCCGCCTCGGCAAGTTCTTCACCGCGATTGCCGCCTTGATGGCCGCCAGCGCCGGCTGGCACCTCGGCGGCAATAGCTGGCTCGCCTCGATCCTGCTTTGTGGCCTGCTCGGCGGCCTCACCGTCGCAACGGCGTATATGCTCAACTTCGTCGACCTCGCCTTGTCCGCCAAGGAAACCAAGATCGCTGGCGGCCTGTTCGTCGCATGGATTGCGCTTTGCATTGGCGAATACGGCTCGCACGTCGCTTTCGGCACATCGCACCGCGCCGCCAACATCGAGACGGCCACGCTCCAAAACACCCGCTACGACGACGGCCGCAACATGATCGCCGACACCGAGGCCCAGATCAAACTGTGGACCGCCCGCCTGGCCCAGCTCGAGGCCCAAAACGCCTGGGCTACGACGGTCAATGCCGAGGCCCTCCGTGCCCAGGAAGCCGCCGAGCGCCGCCGTGGGGGTTGCGGCCCGAAGTGCCTCGAGGTCCAGGCCAAGATTGCCGTTGCCGAGGAGACTGGCGACCTCCGCAAGAAGATCGAAGCCAGCAAGGCCGTGCTCGCCAATCTCCGCACGAAAAGCGCCACGACCGAGAAGGGCGACAGCATCGCGCTCAATCAGAGCCAGTTGTTCGCGACCATCGCCACCGGCTCGCTTGCCCCGACGACGCAGGCCATGGCATGGGCCAACATCGGCATTGGTGCTTACGTGTCCCTGCTCAGCACGTTCCTGGGCACGATCTTTAACTGGTTGGGGTTCCACACATTCCGCCGCAAGGACGAGACCGCCAAGCCGGAAGCCCCGCCGATGACCATCCCCAACGCCGGGCCCGGCCCGCTGCGTATTGACACTGCATTTGCCAAGCGCATCAGGGACGCCATCGACACATCTCTCCCGAGGGCCGCATGAGCGCCATCAAAAACATACCCAATGCGCCAACGTGCAACCGCTGCGCCCATAACCACGGCGGTCGGTGCACGCAATACCTCGACGAGGTCGAGGGCAGCAATGCTCACGTCGTCGAAGCCCGTAGGAAGTGCGAGGGCCTGGAGTTTGTCCCTCGCGCCAATGTCTCCAATATGACCACGACCTACACCACAACCATCGAAACCCCCATGGCCACCATTCACAAAGATCCCTGGGACAAGATCACAAAAACCTATGAGTGAACGATGAATCCCAAGGGCGTGAGAGGCGTTCGCCTAAACCCAAGTCATGACATCAAGGCTCGCGCTAAGATTGCAACGAGTCAGATCGTCAACCGATTGAATGCTTTTGCACTTTCGCAGACCGACCCACAGACAGGGGAGGTTGTCGTCATGACGGACACACAGGTGCGGGCAGCGCTCGGCCTTCTCCGCAAAACGATCCCCGATCTGAGCCAAGTGTCGGGTTCCATCGACCACAGGCACAGCGTCGAAGAATTACCGGATGCAACACTCCTCGAAATTGCAGCAGGACGCAGCGCGGGAACTCTTACGGCGGCGGACCGCACGGAAGAGCCTGATCAGCTTCACTGAATACACGCTGCCGCACTACCGGCCGGCGGCGCATCACACGTTGATCGCGGAGAAGCTCGAAGCTCTTGAGCGTGGCGACATCGACCGATTGATGATCACGATGCCGCCACGGCACGGCAAGTCGGAGTTGGCATCGCGGCGCTTCCCGGCATGGTTCATGGGGCGGCACCCCGGAAAGTCAGTTATCGCGGCCTCGTATAACTCAGATCTAGCAACGGATTTCGGCCGCCAGGTCCGCAACATCGTCGCCAGCCCCGAATACGGGCGCCTCTTCGAGACGCGGCTCGCAGAAGACAGCCGCGCCGCAAACAGGTGGAACACGGAGAACGGCGGCGCGTATGTGGCGGCCGGCGTCGGAACGGCGATCACAGGGCGCGGCGCTGATGTGCTTTTGATCGACGACCCGTTGAAAGACCGCGATGAAGCCGACAGCGAGCTGCAACGCAACAAGGTGTGGGACTGGTACACGTCGACCGCGTACACGCGCCTAGCGCCTGGCGGTCGTGTCGTGGTGATTCAAACCCGTTGGCATGAGGATGACCTGTCGGGCCGCTTGCTGCAGGAACAAGCCAAGGGCGGCGACGAATGGACGGTGTTGGATCTGCCGGCCATTACATCAGACGGCAAGGCGCTTTGGCCGGAGTTCTATCCACTTGAAGTGCTCGAGCGGTATCGCAGTGTACTCCCGGCGCGTGACTGGTCAGCGCTCTATCAGCAGCGACCAACGCCCGAGGAAGGCGCCTACTACAAGCGCGAATGGTTCCGCTACTACGACGAGAAGCCGGCCGCGCTGCGCATCTACGGCGCCAGCGACTACGCTGTGACAGATGGAGATGGCGATTATACGGTGCATATCGTCGTTGGAATCGACCCGAAGGACAACATTTATATTCTGGACCTCTGGCGCGGCCAAACCGCGTCTGACGTGTGGGTGCAAGTCTGGCTCGACATGGTCCGCAAGCACAGACCGATGATGTGGGTCGAAGAGCAGGGGCAGATCATCAAGAGTATCGGGCCGTTTTTGGATCGCAGGCAGCGCGAGGAGAAAGTCTATTGCAGGCGCGAGCAGGTCTCTTCTGCGGCGGACAAGCCTACGAGGTCGCGATCCATTCAGGCGCGTACGTCGATGGGCAAGGTCTATCTGCCGTCAAAAGCGCCGTGGTTGGCGGCCTTCGAGGGCGAGTTGCTGACGTTCCCCGCCGGCAAGCATGACGACCAGGTCGACGCGATCGGCTTGGTCGGCCGCATGCTCGACGAACTGATCCCCGCGACCGTGCCGAAGCCCGTCGAACGTCCGAAGTTCGATGGCTACAGTCGCCTGCGTGCCTCGCAGTCTGACGGCTGGCGCACCGCGACATGATCGCCGAACAGCAGACGGCCGATCGCGAAGTCACCGAGCCCTCGAAAGGCGCAGACGAACTGGCCCGCAAACGCCGGCTTTTTCGTGCCTATGAGGACAACAAGCGCCGCGAGATCGACGAGCAGAAAGAGTCCAGGCGCTACTACTCCGGCCGGCAATGGACGGACGCGGAGATTGCGAAGCTGAACAAGCGCAATCAGCCGGTCATCTGGGACAACCGCACCGCGCGAAAGGTTGACTTCCTCGTCGGCGTCGAGCAGCGCATGCGCCGTGATCCAAAAGCCTACGGCCGGGGCCCGCAAGACGCCAAGTCAGCCGACATCGCCACGGCGTCGCTGCGCTATGTGATGGACGTCAACCGGTGGGAACAAATCGCCTCGGACGGCGCGCACGATGGCATGGTGAGCGGCGTCGGTGTGGCCTGGGTCGGCGCGACGAAGGGGCCGAAGGGCGTAGACCCGCAAATCAAGCGCGGTCAGGTCGACAGGTTTTTCTACGATCCCAGGTCTACCATGCCGGATTTCAGCGATGCCCGCTACATGGGCATGCACCTCTGGCTCGACATCGAGGACGTGGCCGCCGAACATCCCGACAAGGCGGAGGACCTGCGTGGGCTGGTGGACAAGGACGGCGGGCTAGGGGCCACAGCGATCGACGAGGACCGCGACGAGCAGTGGGGAGACTTTGAAGCGCAGCGCGTGCGCGTCGTTGAAATGTACGAGCGCAAGCCGCTCGCCGCAGCCGTGAACGGTTACGCCTGGTATTACTGCAAATTCACCGGCCACCTCGAGCTCGACTCCATGTGGTCGCCGTATCATGACGAGAACGGCGTGCCGGACTGCCCCTATGTGGCGTGGTC